>NZ_JABWRI010000031.1:0-73167 GCF_014268865.1 Pseudomonas sp. BW16M2
AAAGGGACCCGCCGTAAGGGCGGAAAGGTGACTATGCGTCACCATCGCCAATGAATGCGCATAAAAAAATCAAAACAGTAATCCTTGAGTCCGAACCCGAACCCCCGAAAACCCCCACCCCCAGAAAAGTTGGAAAGCTTCTTGCAAAGGCAGCGCCAGCCGCCACACAGGCGTCAAAGTTTTGCTTGAAGAGGAATCGCGGTGGATCGCACTCAGTTAATCAGCAACGCCCGCAACAACCTGGCCGGTCTCGGCCGGGGCAACCTCGGCGTGCCGCTGCTCCTGCTGGTGATGCTGGCAATGATGATGTTGCCGATCCCGCCGTTCCTGCTCGACGTGTTCTTCACCTTCAACATCGCCCTGTCGATCGTGGTCCTGCTGGTCTGCGTCTACGCCCTGCGCCCGTTGGACTTCGCCGCGTTCCCCACCATCCTGCTGGTGGCAACGCTGCTGCGCCTGGCGCTGAACGTCGCCTCCACCCGCGTGGTCATGCTCCACGGCCAGGAAGGCCACGGCGCCGCGGGCAAGGTGATCCAGGCCTTCGGTGAAGTGGTGATCGGCGGCAACTACGTTGTCGGTGCGGTGGTGTTCGCCATCCTCATGATCATCAACTTCGTCGTGGTGACCAAGGGTGCCGGGCGAATCTCCGAGGTGAGCGCGCGCTTCACCCTCGACGCCATGCCCGGCAAGCAGATGGCCATCGACGCCGACCTCAACGCCGGCCTGATCGACCAGGCCCAGGCCAAGTCGCGCCGCGCCGAAGTCGCCCAGGAGGCCGAGTTCTACGGCTCCATGGACGGTGCCAGCAAGTTCGTCCGCGGTGACGCTATCGCCGGCCTGCTGATCCTGTTCATCAACCTCATTGGCGGCATGCTGATCGGCATGCTGCAGCATGGCATGACCTTCGGCGACGCCGGCAAGGTCTACGCCCTGCTGACCATCGGTGACGGATTGGTGGCGCAATTGCCATCGCTGCTGCTGTCCACCGCCGCCGCGATCATGGTTACCCGTGCCTCGGGGTCCGAGGACATGGGCAAGCTGATCAACCGCCAGATGTTCGACTCGCCCAAGGCCCTGGCGGTCTCCGGTGCGTTGATGATCGTCATGGGCCTGGTGCCTGGCATGCCGCACATCGCCTTCCTCGGCTTGGGCGGGTTGGCTTGCGGTGGCGCCTACCTGGTGTGGAAGAAGCAGCAGAAGGCCAAGGTCGTGGCTGAGCAGGAGGCCCAGCGCCAGCAAGACCTGCTGCCGTCGCCGCAGCGCGCCATGGACACCAAGGAGCTGGGCTGGGACGACGTCTCGCCCATCGACATGATCGGCCTTGAGGTCGGCTATCGCCTGATTCCGCTGGTGGATCGCAACCAGGGTGGCCAGTTGCTGGCGCGGATCAAGGGTGTGCGCAAGAAGCTCTCCCAGGACCTGGGCTTCCTCATGCCTACCGTACACATTCGCGACAACCTCGACCTGCAGCCCAGTGCCTACCGCCTGACGCTGATGGGGGTGATCCTGGCCGAGGCCGAGATCTACCCGGATCGGGAGCTGGCGATCAACCCGGGCCAGGTGTTCGGCTCGGTCAATGGTATCGCCTCGCGCGATCCTGCCTTCGGCCTGGAAGCCGTGTGGATCGATGTCGGCCAGCGCGCCCAGGCGCAATCGCTGGGCTACACGGTGGTGGACGCCAGCACCGTGGTCGCCACTCACCTCAACCAGATCCTGCAGAAGCACTGCCACGAGTTGATCGGGCACGAGGAGGTGGTGCAACTGCTGCAGGTGCTGGCCAAGGTCTCGCCGAAGCTGGCCGAGGAGGTGGTGCCGGGTGTCATTTCCTTGTCGGGCCTGCTCAAGGTCCTGCAGGCGCTGCTCGCCGAGCAGGTACCGGTGCGTGACATCCGCAGCATTGCCGAAGCCATCGCCAACAACCCGGCGAAGAGTCAAGATACCGCCGCGCTGGTGGCGCTGGTGCGGGTCGGATTGTCCCGCGCTATCGTGCAAAGCATTGTCGGCGTTGAGTCCGAGCTGCCTGTGATTACCTTGGAACCAAGGTTGGAACAGATCTTGCTCAATAGTTTGCAAAGGGCCGGGCAGGGTCAGGAAGATGGTGTTCTTCTTGAACCGAGCATGGCCGAGAAGCTTCAGCGCTCGCTGATCGAGGCGGCCCAGCGTCAGGAAATGCAGGGCCAGCCGGCCATCCTCCTGGTCGCCGGCCCGATCCGCGCCATGCTGTCGCGCTTCGGTCGCCTGGCTGTACCGAATTTGCATGTTTTGGCGTATCAGGAAATACCTGACAACAAGCAAGTCACCATTGTTGCCACCGTGGGCCCCAACGGCTGAGGTAGTGGGTTATGCAAGTTAAGCGTTTTTTCGCCGCCGATATGCGTCAGGCCATGAAGCTGGTCCGGGATGAGCTCGGCTCCGACGCCGCCATCATCGGCAACCGCCGCATCGCTGGCGGTGTCGAACTGACGGCCGCGCTGGACTACAAGCTGTCCGCCCTGGCCCCACGCGTGCCCAATGCGGAGCTCGAGGACGAGCTGCGCAAGACGCAGTCGCGCATCGTCACCGCCCAGGCCGAACTGACCGGGCGCGGTGATGCCGTCGAAGGCGGCAACCGGCAATTGTTTGCCGGCCAGTCGCTGACTGCGTCCGAGCCGTTGATCGAACCGCACGTCGATGAGTCGGTGGTCGCGGCTGTGCCGCCAGCGGCCCCCGTCGATCCGCGTCTGTTCGATGCCATGCGCTCCGAGCTGACCGGCCTGCGCGAGCTGCTGGAAGTCCAGCTCGGTTCGCTCGCCTGGAGCCAGCTGCAGGGCAGCAAGCCACAGCAGGCCAATCTCTGGCGCCGACTGCAGCGTCTCGGCCTGTCCGGTGGCCTGGCCCGCGAGCTGCTCGACCTCACTGCCGAAATCGAAGACCCGCGTCATGCCTGGCGCATGGTCCTGGCGCACCTGGCGCGGATGATCGAAGTGCCCGAGATCGAACCGATCGAGGAGGGCGGGGTCATCGCCATGGTCGGCCCGGCCGGCATGGGCAAGACCACCACCCTGGCCAAGCTGGCTGCGCGCTATGTGCTCAAGTACGGCGCGAACAACCTGGCGCTGGTCAGCATGGACAGCTTCCGCATTGGCGCCCAGGAGCAGCTCAAGACCCTGGGGCGCATCCTCAACGTGCCGGTCACCTACGTCGACCCGGGCGAGTCGCTGGCCCAGGCGCTGGAGCCGCTGCTGCGCAAGCGCGTGGTGCTGATCGACACCGCCGGCCTGCAGGCCAGCGACCCGGCGCTGCGCATGCAGCTCGAGACCCTGGCCGGGCGCGGCATCGCCGCCAAGAATTACCTGGTGCTGGCAACCACCAGCCAGAAGCAGGTGCTCACCGCCGCCTACCACAGCTACAAGCGCTGCGGCCTGGCCGGTTGCATCCTGACCAAGCTCGATGAAACGGCATGCCTCGGCGAAGTGCTGAGCCTTGCCATCAGTCATGAACTGCCGGTGGCCTATCTGACCGATGGGCCGCGCATTCCTGACGACCTGCAACTGCCGCGCAAGCACCAGCTGGTGAGTCGCGCGGTCAGCGTGCAGTTGCAGGACGAGCCCAGCGACGAGGCCATGGCCGACATGTTCGCTGATCTCTACCACAACCCTGGCAAGCGTGCGGGTTGAGGGTGAATACTGTGCAAAGTACCTACATCATGGGGTTGCCCGGCCGGACCGTGGCCTTGAACGTTCAGCCCCTCATGTGGCCTGGGTCCAAGCGAGACAAGGTAAAGAACAGACATGGGTAGCATGCATCCCGTACAGGTGATCGCCGTGACCGGTGGCAAAGGTGGCGTCGGCAAGACTAACGTTTCAGTGAACCTGTCCCTGGCACTGGCCGAGCTCGGCCGCCGGGTCATGTTGCTGGACGCCGACCTGGGCCTGGCCAATGTCGACGTTCTGCTGGGGCTCACGCCCAAGCGCACCCTGGCCGACGTCATCGAGGGTCGCTGCGAGCTGCGCGATGTGCTGTTGCAGGGTCCCGGTGGTGTGCGCATTGTTCCGGCGGCCTCCGGCACCCAGAGCATGGTGCACCTGGCGCCGGCTCAACATGCCGGCCTGATTCAGGCCTTCAGCGAGATCGGCGACAACCTCGACGTGCTGGTGATAGACACCGCTGCGGGTATTGGTGACTCGGTGGTCAGCTTTGTCCGCGCCGCCCAGGAAGTGTTGCTGGTGGTGTGCGACGAGCCCACCTCGATCACCGACGCCTACGCCCTGATCAAGCTGCTCAACCGCGACTACGGGATGAATCGGTTCCGCGTGCTGGCCAACATGGCCCAGAGCCCGCAGGAAGGGCGCAACCTGTTCGCCAAGTTGACCAAGGTCACCGATCGCTTCCTCGACGTCGCCCTACAATACGTTGGCGCCGTGCCGTACGACGAGTGTGTGCGCAAGGCCGTGCAGAAGCAGCGGGCGGTCTACGAGGCCTTCCCTCGCTCCAAGTGCGCGCTGGCGTTCAAGGCCATCGCGCAGAAGGTCGACAGCTGGCCGTTGCCTGCAAACCCGCGCGGGCACCTGGAATTCTTCGTCGAGCGCCTGGTGCAGCCCACCAGCGCAGGGCCAGTGTTATGAACGCGAGTGGTTTCAAGATGTACAGCAAGGCCGCCAAGGACGCTCAGTACGAGCTGATCGAACGCTACGCGCCACTGGTCAAGCGTATCGCCTACCACCTGCTGGCGCGGCTGCCGGCCAACGTCCAGGTCGAGGACCTGATCCAGGCCGGGATGATCGGCCTGCTGGAAGTGGCCAACAAGTACGACGCCAGCAAGGGCGCCAGTTTCGAGACCTATGCCGGCATCCGCATCCGCGGCGCCATGCTCGACGAGGTGCGCAAGGGGGACTGGGCGCCACGCTCGGTGCACCGCAACACGCGCATGGTCAGTGACGCGATTCGCTGCGTTGAAGCAAAGACGGGACGCGACGCTAAAGATCACGAGGTTGCTGCCGAACTCCAATTGAGTCTCGATGATTACTACGGGATTCTGAACGACACCCTGGGCAGCCGCCTGTTCAGTTTCGACGACCTGCTGCAGGACGGCGAACACGAGGGGCTGCACGAGGATGGCGCCAGCAACCAGCTGGAGCCGGCGCGGGACCTGGAGGACGAGCGCTTCCAGGCCGCATTGGCCGAAGCGATCGCCAACCTGCCGGAACGCGAGCGCCTGGTCCTGGCGCTGTACTACGACGAAGAGCTGAACCTCAAGGAAATCGGTGAGGTGCTGGGGGTCAGCGAATCGCGTGTCAGCCAGTTGCACAGCCAGTGCGCGGCACGTCTGCGCAGTCGCCTGGGTGAATGGCGGGCGCGTTGAGCCAAGGTTCGATGCAGTCGTTTTTTGTGGTGCCGAATTGATTGAGTGCGCGCTCGGCGCCGAGCGCGTTTAAGACTGCTTGGAGGTCTAATTGAACAAAGACATGAAAATCCTCATCGTTGACGACTTTTCGACGATGCGGCGGATCATCAAGAACCTGTTGCGTGATCTGGGTTTCACCAACGTCAAGGAAGCCGATGACGGCAACACGGCACTGCCGATGCTCACCAGCGAGCACTTTGACTTCCTGGTGACCGACTGGAACATGCCGGGCATGACCGGTATCGACCTGCTGCGCGCGGTTCGTGCCGACGAGCGCCTGAAGCACCTGCCGGTGTTGATGGTTACCGCCGAAGCCAAGCGCGAGCAGATCATCGAAGCTGCCCAGGCCGGTGTAAACGGCTATGTGGTCAAGCCTTTCACCGCCGTGGCGCTGAAAGAAAAGATCGAGAAGATCTTCGAACGCGTCAACGGCTGAGTCACGTCTGGGGGGCGCAATGGAGTCAACCAACAACTCTTTGGGTGAGTTTGAATCAACCCTGAAGAAGCATGCCCAGGAGCTGGTCGAGAGCCTCGAGCGCGGCCGGTTCGGTGATGCGGTGCAGCTGATCCACCAACTGAACCAGACCCGCGATCGCGGGCTGTACCAGGAGGTTGGCAAGCTCACCCGTGAACTGCACAGTGCAATCGTCAACTTCCAGATCGACCCGTCCATGCCACAGGCCGAGGAAGTGTCGCAGATTACCGACGCCGCCGAACGCCTCTCCTACGTGGTTCGCCTCACCGAAGGTGCGGCCAACCGCACCATGGACCTGGCGGAGGCGTGCACCCCGGTGCTCAACGACCTCGCCGCCGAGGCCCAGAGCCTGTCCGCCGACTGGCAGCGCTTCATGCGCCGCGAGGTGGCAGCGCCGGAATTCCGTGAGCTGGTCAAGCGTGTGGACAGTTTCCTGGCGCACAGCGCCGAAGGTAACCAGAAGGTCGCCGGCCATCTCAACGATATCGTCCTGGCCCAGGATTATCAGGATCTCACCGGCCAGGTGATCAAACGGGTGACCACGCTGGTCACCGAAGTCGAAAGCAATCTGCTCAAGCTCGTGCTGATGGCAAGCCAGGTCGACCGCTTTGCCGGGATCGAACATGACCACCAGCAGCTGCGCGCTGAAAAAGATCAAGAAAAACATCCGACTCGGGGTGAAGGTCCGCAGATTCATGCCGATAAGCGTGAAGACGTCGTGTCCAGCCAGGACGATGTCGACGATCTGTTGTCCAGCCTGGGTTTTTAAGGAGCACGTTTAATGAGCTTCGGCGCCGATGAAGAAATCCTTCAGGATTTCCTGGTAGAAGCCGGCGAAATCCTCGAGCAACTGTCCGAGCAATTGGTCGAGCTGGAAAGCCGGCCCGATGATGCGGACCTGCTCAACGCGATTTTCCGCGGTTTCCACACTGTAAAAGGGGGCGCCGGCTTCCTTCAGCTCAATGAGTTGGTGGAGTGCTGCCACATTGCCGAGAACGTGTTCGACATCCTGCGCAAAGGTGAGCGCCGGGTTGACGCGGAACTGATGGACGTGGTGCTCGAGGCCCTCGACACGGTCAACAGCATGTTCGGCCAGGTGCGCGAACGTACCGATGTCACGCCGGCCACGCCGGAGCTGCTGGCGGCGCTGTCGCGCCTGGCCGAGCCTGGTGGCGCCGAAGCCCCGGCCCCGGTGGTCGAGGCGGCTCCCGCGGTCGAAGCCGCAGCTGCCGAGCCCGACATCACCGATACCGAGTTCGAGCAACTGCTCGACTCGCTCGATGCGGTCAAGGCCGAAGCTCAGGTGCATGAGCAACTGCAAGGTGAAGAGGTCAGTGGCGGCGGTGACGAGATCACCGATGCCGAGTTCGAGTCGCTGCTCGATCAGTTGCACGGCAAGGGCCAGTTCTCGGCCGATGCCGCCGTCAGCGCGCCTGCGCCAGCCACCCCGGCCAGCGACGAGATTACCGACGACGAGTTCGAGTCGCTGCTCGACCAGTTGCACGGCAAAGGCACCTTCGCCGTCGACGCACTGCCAGGCGCCGCCGCGCCAGCGGCCAGCGCCGCACCCGCTGCGGGCGATGAGAGCATCAGCGAACACGAATTCGAGGCCCTGCTCGACCAGTTGCACGGTAAGGGCAAGTTCTCCGGTGACGCAGTCACCGCCGAAGCGCCTGCCGCTGCCGTTGCCGCACCTGTCGCGGCCAAGGCCGAGGTCAAGCCAGTTGCCAAGCCGGCACCGGCTCCCGCGCCTGCTGCAGCTCCAGCTGCCGCCAAGCCTGCCGCTGCGGCCCGCGCCCCGGCGCCGGCCGCCGAGAAGCACGGCGCCAGCGAGGCGGAAACCACCGTGCGGGTCGATACCGCGCGCCTGGACGAGATCATGAACATGGTCGGCGAACTGGTGCTGGTGCGTAACCGCCTGGTGCGCCTGGGGCTCAACAGCGGCGACGAGGCCATGTCCAAGGCCGTGTCCAACCTCGATGTGGTCACCGCCGACCTGCAGACCGCGGTCATGAAGACCCGCATGCAGCCGATCAAGAAAGTCTTCGGCCGCTTCCCGCGCCTGGTTCGCGACCTGGCCCGCCAGCTCAAGAAAGAGATCAACCTCGAGCTGGTCGGTGAAGAGACCGACCTCGACAAGAACCTGGTCGAGGCCCTGGCCGACCCGTTGGTGCACTTGGTGCGCAACGCCGTCGACCATGGCGTCGAGATGCCCGACGAGCGCGAAGCCTCCGGCAAGTCGCGCATGGGCCGGGTGGTGCTGTCCGCCGAGCAGGAGGGCGACCACATCCTGCTGTCGATCTCCGACGACGGCAAGGGCATGGACCCGAGCATCCTGCGCGCCAAGGCGGTGGAAAAGGGCCTGATGGACAAGGACGCGGCCGACCGCCTGAGCGAGTCGGACTGCTACAACCTGATCTTCGCCCCGGGCTTCTCGACCAAGACCGAGATCTCCGACGTGTCCGGCCGCGGCGTCGGCATGGACGTGGTGAAGACCAAGATTTCCCAGCTCAACGGCTCGATCAACATCTTCTCGGCCAAGGGCCAGGGGTCGAAGATCGTCATCAAGGTGCCGCTGACCTTGGCGATCATGCCGACCCTGATGGTGATGCTGGGCAACCAGGCGTTCGCCTTCCCGCTGGTCAACGTCAACGAGATCTTCCACCTCGACCTGTCGCGCACCAACGTGGTCGACGGCCAGGAAGTGGTGATCGTGCGCGACAAGGCGCTGCCGTTGTTCTACCTCAAGCGCTGGCTGGTCCAGGACCACGAGCACGAGGAGCAGCACGAAGGCCATGTGGTGATCCTGTCGGTCGGCACCCAGCGCATCGGCTTCGTCGTCGACCAGCTGGTCGGCCAGGAAGAGGTGGTGATCAAGCCACTGGGCAAGATGCTGCAGGGCACCCCGGGCATGTCCGGCGCGACCATCACCGGTGACGGCCGGATCGCGCTGATCCTCGACGTCCCGAGCATGCTCAAGCGTTACGCCGCCCGGCGTATTTGATTTCGGTGGCGCGCCCTGGCGGGTGCGCCGCCTAATGGAGTGTTTATGGCAGTCAAGGTCCTGGTGGTGGATGATTCCGGTTTCTTCCGCCGCCGTGTCTCGGAAATTCTCTCGGCGGACCCGACGATCCAGGTCGTGGGTACCGCGACCAACGGCAAGGAAGCGATCGACCAGGCGCTGGCGCTCAAGCCCGATGTCATCACCATGGACTATGAAATGCCCATGATGGACGGCATCACCGCGGTGCGGCACATCATGCAGCGCTGCCCGACGCCGGTGCTGATGTTCTCCTCGCTGACCCACGAAGGCGCCCGCGTCACCCTCGACGCCCTGGACGCCGGTGCGGTCGACTACCTGCCGAAGAACTTCGAGGACATTTCGCGCAACCCGGAAAAGGTCAAGCAGATGCTTTGCGAGAAGGTCCACACCATCTCGCGCAGCAACCGCCGTTTCAGCGCCTATTCCAGCCCGGCACCCGCCGCCGCGCCGGCCCCGGCCAGCAGCCATGCGCCGGCCAGCAGCTTTGCCAGCACCGCCCCTGCGCGCACGGCCGCCCCGGTCCGTGCCGCGGCACCGGCTGCCGCGCATTCGCCGGCGCCCAAGCGCAAGCCGTACAAGCTGGTCGCCATCGGCACCTCCACCGGTGGTCCGGTGGCGCTGCAGCGGGTGCTGACCCAGCTGCCCGCCGGATTCCCGGCGCCGATCGTGCTGATCCAGCACATGCCGGCGGCCTTCACCAAGGCCTTCGCCGAGCGTCTGGACAAACTGTGCAAGATCAGCGTCAAGGAAGCCGAGGACGGTGACGTGCTGCGTCCGGGCCTGGCCCTGCTGGCCCCGGGTGGCAAGCAGATGATGGTCGACGGTCGTGGCACGGTGAAGATCCTGCCGGGTGACGAGCGCCTGAACTACAAGCCCTGCGTCGACATCACCTTCGGCTCCGCTGCCAAGTCCTATGGCGACAAGGTGCTTTCGGTGGTGCTCACCGGCATGGGCGCCGACGGTCGCGAAGGCGCGCGCCTGCTCAAGCAGGGCGGCAGCACCGTATGGGCGCAGGATGAAGCCAGCTGCGTGATCTATGGCATGCCCATGGCCATCGTCAAGGCCAACCTGGCCGATGCCGTGTACAGCCTGGACGAGATTGGCAAGCACCTGGTCGAGGCCTGCGTCTGATGGATGTGTTGAGCCTTATCGGCCTGATCCTCGCCTTTGTCGCCATTGTCGGTGGCAACTTCATGGAGGGCGGCCATGTCGGTGCGCTGATCAACGGCCCGGCGGCGCTGATCGTGCTCGGTGGTACCTTGGCGGCGGCATTGCTGCAGTCGCCGCTGTCGTCGTTCAAGCGCGCGCTGCAGATCGTGCGCTGGATCTTCTTCCCGCCACGGGTCGACCTGGCCGGCGGCATCGACCGGGTGGTGAACTGGAGCCTGACCGCACGCAAGGAAGGCCTGCTGGGCCTGGAAGGTGTGGCCGACGCCGAGCCCGATCCCTATGCGCGCAAAGGCCTGCAACTGCTGGTCGACGGCGCCGAGCCGGAAGCCATTCGCAGCATCCTCGAAGTCGACTTCCTGACCCAGGAAGCCCGCGACATCCAGGCCGCCAAGGTGTTCGAGAGCATGGGCGGCTACGCGCCGACCATCGGTATCATCGGTGCGGTGATGGGCCTGATCCACGTGATGGGCAACCTGGCCGACCCGTCGCAACTGGGCAACGGCATTGCCGTGGCCTTCGTCGCCACCATCTACGGCGTGGCCAGCGCCAACCTGATCC
Source organism: Pseudomonas sp. BW16M2 (assembly GCF_014268865.1). Lineage (NCBI taxonomy): Bacteria > Pseudomonadati > Pseudomonadota > Gammaproteobacteria > Pseudomonadales > Pseudomonadaceae > Pseudomonas > Pseudomonas sp. BW16M2. Next base: position 10,630 of record NZ_JABWRI010000031.1, read on the forward strand.
TGCTGCCGGTCGCCAACAAGCTCAAGGCCATCACCCTGCGCCAATCGCGCTACCGCGAGATGCTGCTCGAGGGCCTGCTGTCGATCGCCGAAGGCGAGAACCCACGCTCGATCGAGCTGAAGCTGCAAGGCTTCATGGAGTAAGCCATGGCCCGTCGTCGCAAGATCGAAGAGCACGAGAACCACGAGCGCTGGCTGGTCTCGTATGCCGACTTCATCACCCTGCTGTTCGCCTTCTTCGTGGTCATGTACTCGATCTCGTCGATCAACGAGGGCAAGTACAAGCAGATTTCCCAGGCGCTGATCGGGGTCTTCAATGACCCCGAGCGCAGCATGAAGCCGATCCCTATTGGTGACGAGCGGCCGCTGAGCGTCAAGCCCGCCGAACCGCTGATCAAGGACAGCGAGCAGACCGACGCGGGCCTGGCGCAGACCAGTGCCGACCCGCTGAAGACCATCACCGACGATGTCCGCGACGCCTTCGGCGACCTGATCAAGTCCAACCAGATGACCGTGCGCGGCAACGAACTGTGGGTGGAGATCGAGCTCAACTCCTCCTTGCTATTCGCCAGCGCCGACGCCATGCCCAGCGATGTCGCCTTCGAGATCATCGAGAAGGTGGCGAAGATCCTCAGGCCGTTCGCCAACCCGGTGCACGTCGAGGGCTTCACCGACAACCTGCCGATCCGCACCGCCCAGTACCCGACCAACTGGGAGCTGTCGTCGGCGCGGGCGGCGAGCATTGTCAGACTGCTGGCCATGGAAGGGGTCAGCCCGGGGCGCATGGCCTCGGTGGGGTATGGCGAGTACCAGCCGGTGGCCAGCAACGACACGGCTGACGGGCGTGCGCGCAACCGCCGGGTGGTGCTGGTGATCTCGCGTAACCTGGAGGTGCGCCGCAGCCTGACCGGCAGCGGCAGCGCCAATGCCACCCCGGATGCGGCGATGCGCCGGGCTGGCACACAAAGTGCACCAGCCTCGCCAGCACCGTCGACCGGGGGCTGATTTCGTCAAATCCCCGTCACTGAATTTCACACCGTTCCCGGGAGGGCAGGCGGCCATACCGGGAGGAAGCAACGCACGATGAGAGTCTGGGCAGTAGCCAATCAAAAAGGTGGCGTCGGCAAGACCACCACCACCATCGCCTTGGCCGGCCTGCTGGCCGAGGCAGGCAAGCGCGTGGTCGTGGTCGACCTCGACCCGCACGGCTCGATGACCAGTTACTTCGGGCACAACCCCGATGCGCTCGAGCACAGCTGCTACGACCTGTTCCTGCACAAGGGCACGGTGCCCGAGGGCTTGCCGGGCCAGTTGCTGCTGCCGACCAGCGACGAGCGCATTTCGCTGCTGCCGTCGAGCACCGCGCTGGCGGTGCTGGAGCGCCAGTCGCCGGGGCAGAGTGGCCTGGGCCTGGTGATCGCCAAGAGTCTGGCGCAGCTGTGGCAGGATTTCGACTTCGCCCTGATCGACAGCCCGCCCTTGCTGGGCGTGCTGATGGTCAACGCCCTGGCCGCCAGCCAGCAGTTGGTGATCCCGGTGCAGACCGAGTTCCTTGCGGTCAAGGGCCTGGAGCGCATGGTCAGCACCCTGGGCATGATCAACCGCTCGCGCAAGCAGGCGCTGCCCTACCAGATCGTCCCAACCCTGTTCGACCGCCGCACCCAGGCATCGCTGGGCACCTTGAAGGTACTGCGCGACACCTATGGTGACCAGGTCTGGCAGGGCTATATTCCGGTGGACACGCGCCTGCGTGACGCCAGCCGCAACGGCGTCACGCCTTCGCAGTTCGACGGCAAGAGCCGTGGCGTGGTGGCCTACCGGGCGTTGCTCAAGCACTTGCTCACCTACCGTTCCGCGTTGCAGGTGGCGTGATGAACCAGGCACGGCAGATCACCACCAAGCCACAGATGGCCTTGCAGTCCTACCTCGATGGGCTGCTGCAGGAGGCCACCGAGTCGTTCGAGCTGCCGGCGGAGCTGGAGGCACCTGTCGAGGAGCCTGTCGAGCAGGCACCCGGCGATGACTTCGAAGCAGCAGTCCGCGAGGAACAGGCTCGAGACGCCCAGCGCCAGGTAATCCCGCCCACACCTGCTGCGCGGCCCTTTGCCGAGCCGCAGGCCAAGGTCCTGCCGACCGTGCTGCCGCCTGCCGCGCCGGTGTTGGAGCCGGTGGTCGCCGTGGTCGAGACCGAGGTGCTGGCCGAAGCCAGCATCCCGGTCCTGAGTGAAACCCATATCATCGAACCCGTCGCGCCGCTGGTGGAACTGCATGTGCCGGCGGCACCCGCTGCGCCAACGCCGCCGGCCAGCGTCGATGGCCGTCCGGATTGGGCCGCCGAACCGTTCGAATGCCTGTTGTTCGATGTCGCCGGGCTGACCCTGGCGGTACCGCTGGTATGCCTGGGTTCGATCTACACCCTGGCCGGCCAGGAGCTGACACCACTGTTCGGCCAGCCGGACTGGTTCCTCGGCATCCTCACCTGCCAGGCGGGCAACCTCAAGGTGCTCGACACGGCGCGTTGGGTGATGCCGGATCGCTACCGCGACGATTTCCGCCAGGGCCTGCAATACGTGATTTCGGTCCAGGGCTACGAGTGGGGGTTGGCCGTGCACCAGGTCAGCCGCTCGCTGCGCTTGGACCCGAACGAGATCAAGTGGCGCAGCCAGCGCGGTCAACGCCCGTGGCTGGCCGGCACGGTGATCGAACACATGTGCGCGCTGCTCGACGTCGCCGAACTGGCCGAGCTGATCGCCAGTGGCGCGGTCAAGCAGATGAACAGCAAACACAACTGAATCAACGCCGCTACTGCCGCGGCAACACAGAGCACACCGCCGATGGCGGATTTTGAGGGCTAGGGGAATGAAAAAGTCGTCTGCACAAGGTTCCGAAGATCCGATCCTGCAGTGGGTAACCTTCCGTCTGGACAACGAGTCCTACGGTATCAACGTCATGCAGGTGCAGGAAGTCCTGCGCTACACCGAGATCGCCCCGGTTCCGGGCGCACCCAGCTACGTCCTGGGCATCATCAACCTGCGCGGCAACGTGGTGACGGTGATCGACACCCGCCAGCGCTTCGGCCTGATGCCGACCGAAGTCACCGACAACACCCGCATCGTCATCATCGAGGCGGACAAGCAAGTGGTCGGCATCCTCGTCGACAGCGTCGCCGAAGTGGTCTACCTCCGTCAGTCGGAGATCGAGACCGCGCCGAACGTCGGCAACGAAGAGTCGGCCAAGTTCATCCAGGGCGTCTGCAACAAGAACGGCGAGCTGCTGATCCTGGTCGAGCTGGACAAGATGATGACCGAGGAAGAGTGGTCCGAGCTGGAGAACATCTGAGTTGATCTTCGAGGTTGCTGTCATCTTCCTGGCGCTGCTCTGGGCGCTGAGCCTGTGGTTCTTCCTCAACTACAGCAAGCGCCAGCGCGAGCTGGCCGCCCAGCAGGCCCAGGGCGATGCGCTGCGTGACCAGCGCATCAAGGACCTGGCCAAGCGCCTGGACGACTATCAGAACGGCACCGTGCGCATGGGCGAGGCGATCCATGAGCTGCGCGCGGTGGTGGCACCGTTGCCCGAGAAGCTGCAGCAACTGGAGCAGCGCGACCCTAACAGCGTCACCTTCGCCCAGGCTGCCAAGCTGGTGGGGATGGGGGCGAGCGTCGAGGAACTGACACAGACCTGCGGGTTGACCCAGGCCGAGGCGCAACTGATGAGCAAGCTGCACCGCGGCGAGTGAAGAACCGGGCGACGCAAGTCGCCCGGTTCTTGTCAGGCTTTGCCCCAGGAATGCGCGTTGCCGATCTCCACTAGAGCGCTCAGCGCCTGGTCGCTTTTCTCGGCGGCATCAATGGCGCCGAACGGCTCTGCCATGAGGAATCGGAAGTTGCGTTGAGGAGTCGATCTCAGCTTGGCGATTTGTCGCAGGATGCGCAGCCGGGACAGCTCCTCGTTGTCGACATCGTCAATCACGTCGTTGAGCACGCGAGGTCCGGTCATTCTGCTCAACTCCTTTACGTAATCCTCGTAGCCGACTTCACCCTTCAATGGTCTGCTCTCATAGAAGTCTGGCCTGTCGAGGAAGCGTTCGCGCATCACTTCGGAGATTCTTTCCAAGGTGTAGTTGTCTGCATGGCTGCCGATGATGCTGGTGCCGTATTCGAGATGCATGCCCATGAGGTCGTTACTCATCGGGGCGCTCAGGACCAGCCCCTCCGGAGTCGTTCTCAAGGTGGTCGAGCCGATCAGTGCTTTGGTGTCCAGATTGTGCGTGGCAATCTGCAAGGTGTCGTCGACGTCCATGTAAATTCCGCCTTCCGCGTTGAGTAGCGGGTAACGGAGTACGTCACAGGCCGAGGCGAAGTGTTTCATCTCGATGGCCTTTTGGTATTGGGTGTAATACTCGGTGTCCTTGAAGTCTTCGAAGGGCTGTTCGTCTTCCAGCTTCAATATCTCCAGCTTGTCGCTGTATTTCGCCAAGTTTGTCTCATTGATGGCGAATGCCTGCGGGTTCTCCATTGACAGATACATCCGATAGCGATAGCTGGTTCCCCGCAGGCGTTCGACGTTGGTGCCGACAGTTTTCAGCAGGTCTTCAGGAATAACCTTGTCACCCACCCAGATACTGATGATTGTCTTGGGCAGCGCTTTCAGATCGGCTCCGTTGACCGCTGGAATTTCGATGGGCAGCTGCAAGTCGACACCCAGAGCACGCAATGTCTTCATGCGCATCTGGTTTGTAACCAGGCGGTTGGTGTCCTCCATCGCAACCAGACCGTTACTTTGAGGCGTGACTTGATAGAACGTCGGTTGTCTGTTTTCGGCATCCGATTCGAGAATGAATGCGTCGTGCTCGCTGTCGTACCGCACCACGACCTTGCGTTCGTCCAGGACTGCTTCCAGGCGCGTGGCGCCAGTTTCTCCGTCAATGACTCTGTTTACCCACTGGGCTACCGGGCTATCTCCCGCAGACACGGTTGGCAACGGGAACGAGGGGCGAGGGAAGTATCTTGCCGGGTCCTCTTCCGGTAACCGGGGAGGGTCCATGGGGCTCAGGGAGTAGCCCAACTGATCGCTCACTCGCGTTGGCGTGACGAATCGCCAGTTTTTGCCTGGAAACAGGATTTGTGGGCGGGTCGCCAGTAGCAAGGGCAGCGGTGCGGCATTGAGCAGGCCGAACTCGATGTTGCTCACGCCGCCCGCTTTGTCCTCGGGGGTCTTGCCGTTGATCGCCTGGTCGATTCCCAAGCCAAACTGCGCGATGCCACCGACGGCCAGCAGCGGTATGAGTTCAGGAACCACCAGCGCCAGGGGCGCCAGCAGATTGATCGAGGTCACCAGGTAGTCACGCCAGCGGGCCTTGGTCACTTGCGTCTTGCTGGTGATGAGAAAGTCGGCGTCGGCATAGCTGCGTTTGCGCTGGCGCAGCGTGAGGGCGTCGAACAAGTCGCCTTCTATCAATGGGCTGTACTTGTGAGCCTTGTAGTTGACGTAGTCCCTGGGCGGCCAGGGGCCATCGACGGTAAAGCCGGGTCGATTGGGCGACCGGGTGTGAAAGCGTGGATAGGTGCCAAGGCCGTCCAACGCGGTATCCAGCCCACTGAAGTCCAGGCCGTCGGGGGTGTCGGCCAGTTTGAAATACTGACGCAGGCGCTGGCGTTTTTCGCTGTCACGGCACTGTTCGGCGAACCAGTCCTTCAGGGCGTTCATGCCGTCGAACTCATGGAAGGGTGATGAATTTCCCGGCAGATACAGCAGTACTTGCTGATGTGCTGGGTCAGCAATCTGGATGATATCGGTGGCGGCGTAGCCATAGACATTCAAGGGCCTGATTTCCAGGCCGGAAGCTCTCGGCATGAGTCCCGCTGTTTGCCAGGCCAACTGACGGCCAGCGTCACTCAAGGAGCCTTCCAGGACCTGTTTGTTGCAGGCGGCAATAAAGCTTATTTGCAGAGACTGTGGATGGGTTTTCCTGGTCTTTTGCCAATACTCGTCCAGCATAGTGACGAAGCGGGCGTGCAGGGCCAGGTTCCAGATGAACCGCTGCATGGCCTCGACATCGACCGGCAGGTGCGTGGTGCTGTCGTAGCGCGCCGGGGTGGACCTGCTGAAGATGCCGTTGAAGACCGAGAAACGTGCGCTGTTGTCGAGCGGTCCGGGCGCTGGCAGATGTTCGACAATGCTCAGCGGGCCGTCTGGCAAGGTACCTGCCCAGTCACCCGGGAATAGCTGGCCGATCAGGTCCTTGTTGTTTTCACCTTGCCAGTTCGACAGCACCGCCTGGGTGAGTGAAAGTCGCTGGGCAATCACGGCCTGATTACCCCGGTAGTGCAGGGTGACGACGTCGGTCTGGTCGGGGTCAAGCTGATGCTGCTCCTGCTCGGCCCATTCACGGATTGCCTTGGCGGCATACAGGTTAGGACTGGGAATATTCTGCAGGTGTCGGCGGATGAACTGTTCGCCCGCGTTGTTTACAAAAGTGGAAGCCATTGGAATCGATCCGCGTGGATAAATGAGGCTCCACGGTAACGACGGCGATTACCCAAGCTTACGTATATGTTTACCACCAGGATGAAAAGGGCGACCGTCAGGCCGCCCCGGCTGTATCAGGGCTTGGCCCAAGAGTGGTAGTTGCCGACTTCGGCTACATGGTTGAGCGGTATGTCGCCTGTCGCGGCTTCACGCAATGCCTGCTCGACGGGGGCCACCAGGTACAGCGCATTGTGTTGCGGCAAGGCGTGCAGGTTGATGATTCGCCGCAGTTCCCGCAGCCGTGGCAGGCGCTGGTCGATGACATCGTTCAGCAGGCCAGGCCCGGTCATGTGGCTCAGGCGCAAGGCATAGGCATCGAATTCGGGCCCCTTCACTACGGGCCTGTTGCCGTAGAAGTCACGGTTGGCCAGGTAGCGTTCGTGCATGGCGTCCGAGATCGCTTGCAGCGTCGGGTTGCCGGCATGGCTGGCGATCATGTTGGTGTTGTACTGGCAGTACATCCCCAGGGCGTCATTGTTCATCGGGACACCTAAAATGAGGCTGTCCGGTGTGGTGGCCAGGGTCACCGAGTCGATCGCGGCGCGGTTTGGATTGTCTGGATGAGCCGGGTCGGCGAGTAAGGTATCGTCGACGTCTAGGTACAACCCGCCTTCTTCGGTGAGCAGGGGATAGCGCAGGATGTCGGATGCCGAGGAGAAATTTGCACCTGCGCCGCTAACGGCATCCTGATACTGCTCGAAGTATTTGCTGTCACGGAACCTTGCGAAAAACGGTTGCTCCTCCAGGGTCAGTACATCGAGATTCGGTGCGTGCGCGGCCAACAGCCGCAGGTTCTCGCTGAAAGCCAGGGCATTGGCATTGGACAGGAACAGCTGATAGGCATACTGGCTGGTCGTCAGGCGCTGCTGGTTGCGTGCCAGCGTGGTCAACAGTTTGGGAGCGATCACCTTGTCGCCCACCCAGATGCTCGAGATCTTGCGCGGGATCGGCTGGCGCAGGTGTGCCTCGAAAGGCGGGACTTCCAAAGGCAGTTGAACATCCACGCCCATGGCTCGCAGACTGCTCATGCGCATCGGGTCGGTGACTGTCCGGGCGTTCGGGGTCATCTCGACAAGTCCGTGGCCTTCTGGCGATACCCGGTAGTAGGTTGGCCTTATCTCGTTCGCCTCGGACTCGAGGATGAACGCATCATGTTCACTGTCGTAGAGAACCAGTGTGTTGTAGCCATTCAGCAGGGACTGCAGCTGCGCTTCCGAGTCCGCAGAGACCGGCACGCGCGCCAGCCATTGGGTGATGGCGGTATCGCCACCAGGCAAGGGCGGCACCGTCGAGCCAAACAAACCGACCAGTTTGCGCTCAGGCAGCGCGGGTGGTGTGATCGGGCTGAGCGGGTAGCCCAGTTGGTCGTTTACCCGGCTGGGCAAGACAAAACGTCTGCCCTGGGAGGGGTACGTCACGCGAGGTTCCGCCAATGGCCGCAAGGCAAGTGGTGCAGCGTTCATCAGGCCGAACTCGATGTTCGTCACGCCCTCGGCCTTGTCTTCGAGTGACTTGCCGTTGATTGCCTGATCGATTCCAGCCGCGAACTGGGCAATGCCACCCAGGGCAAGCAGCGGCGCCAGTTCTGGCAGTACCACGGCCAAGGGTGCCAGCAGATTGATTGTATTGATCACGTAGCCGCGCCAGCGCGACTTGGTCACCTCCTGATTGCTGGTAACGATGAAGTCGGCGTTGGCATAGCTGCGCTTGCGCTGGCGCAGGCTCAGGGCTTCGAACAGATCGCCGTCGAGCTTCGGGCTGTACTTGTCCGGACGGTAGTTGACGTAGTCCCTGGGTGACCAGCGGCCGTCGGTAGTGAATCCCGCTCGGTTTGGCGAACGATAGTGGATGCCGGGATAAGCCCCGAGGCCTTCGAGGGCCGTGTCAAGGCCGCTGAAGTCCAGTCCGTCTGGCGTGTCGGCCAAGTTGAAATGCTGGCGCAGGCGCTGACGCTTTTCGGGGTTCTGGCACTGTATGGCGAACCAGTCCTGAAGCGCCGTCATGTTGGCGAACTCGTGGAGGGGGGAGGCGTTGCCTGGCAGGTAGAGCAGGGTGAGCGGCTGGGATTTGTCGGTAATGCACAGCAGATCGGTGGCGCTGTAGCCGTAGACGTTCAGTGGCCTGATTCGCAGGCCGACCGCCCGGGGGGCCAGGCCGGCAGCCTGCCAGGCCAGCTGGCGCGCGTTATCGCTCAACGAGCCTTCGCTCACTTGCTTGTTGCAGGCGGTGATGAAGCTGATCCGCATGGACAACTGGTGGCCATGCAGGGCGTGCTGCCAGTAGTCGTCCAGCATGGCGGTGAAGCGGGCGTGAAAGTCCAGGTTCCAGATGAAGCGCTGCAGGGCCTCGACATCCACGGCAAGATGCGTCGTGCTGTCGTATTGGCCGTTGCCGGTGCGGCGGAACAAACCATTGAATACCGAATGATCGGCACCGTTGGCCCATGCTCCGCGAGCTGGAAGTCGATCGACGATCTGCAGTGGGCCGGACGGCAGTGTGCCGGACCAATGACCCGGGAGCAGTTGGCCGATCAGGTTCTTGTCGGTCTCGCCTTGCCAGTTCGAGAGCACCGCTTCGGTCAGTGACAGGCGCTGGATGATGGCAGCCTGGTGGCCTCGGTAGTGCAGGGTGACGACGTCGGTCTGATCCGGATCCAGGTCCGATCCCTGGTGTTTGGCCCAGTCACGGATGGCTTGTGCGGCGTGCTTGTCGGGGCGGGGGATAGCCTGCAGGTGATCGCGTACGAGCTGTACACCCAAGTTGGTGATGAAGGGTAAAGGCATGATTGAGTCGACCTGTGTGAGAAACCAGGTACAACGGTGACTCAACCCCAATGGCGGGGAGCGGTAATGAAATATCGCTCAAGCATGGCACCACTCCCAAAGGGGTCAGTGCGTATCCACGCCTGCCGGCAGGAACAGCTGCTCGGGCGTGATATCCCGTGGCGGCGCAGGTTGGTCGTCGAAACCCACCGGCACTTTGCCGCGCAATTGCCAGGCGAAGGCGATGATCTCGGCGATGGTCAGGTACAGCGCCTCGGGAATCTGCTCGCCCAGTTCCAGCCTGGCCAGCAGGCGTACCAGCTCGGCGTTCTCGTAGATCGGCACTTCATGTTCGCGGGCCAGGGCGAGGATGGCCTCGGCCAGTTCGTCGTCGCCCTTGGCGCTCAGGGTCGGCGCCTGCTGGCCGTCATAGCTCAGGGCGATGGCCTGGCGTGGTTGCTTGTTCATGCGGTTTCATCCACCCAGCGTTGTTCGAGGCGTGTGCGTGGGCCTTGCGGTGGCGTGCCGGGGTGGCACTCCAAATCACCGACATCCAGGCCGCGGGCCAGCAGGCGTTCGCGCAGCGTGCCGAGCTGACTGTCGATCAGGCGGGCGGTCTGTTCCTGCTCTGCCCACAGCTGTCCCGACAGACGTCCTTGCAGCAGTTGCGCCTGGACCTGCAGCGGGCCGAGCGGTGACAGGTCGAAGGCCAGTTCGATCCGCCATATGGCCTCCAGTGGATCACGCCCTTCACGTTCGCGATCCGCTTGCTGCTCCGGCGTTTCCTCGCGCTGCAGCTTGACTTGCAGGGGAATGAACTCCTGGCCATGGCGGATGGGGATCTCGGTTTGCCAGGTGGTCTGCTGGTTGCCGTTCTCCAGTGGTCCGGATTGCTGCAGGCTGGACAGTGCGTGGCTCTGCAGGCGCGAGATGGCGGCGGCGGCCAGGCGCAGCAACTGCTGCAGGTCGCCTTCGTTTTCCAGGCTCTGCAACAGCCGCGAGGGCAACGGGAAGGCTCCAGGTTGCGGGCGCGGGCTGACCTGGCCGAGCATGCCCAGGGCGCTGCGGGCGAAACCAGGCAGGGCATGGGCCAGCGTACTGGTCTGTGCGGGCGTGAGCGCTTGTCCCGTGGGGGGATTGGGCAACTGTGCGATCAGCCTGACCAGTTGTGTCTTCAGGTCGGGCGCCACGCCGCTTGCCAGGCCGCCCAGCAGCTTGGCTTCAAGGAAGGCGCCACTGTTGTTCAGCGCCTGGGCCAGATTTTTCGCATCACCCAGTTGGCGGGCATCGGGCAGGCTGGCCAGCAAGCGTTCGGCGCTGGCGCGCAGTTGTGTGCCAGCGTCGCCGGAGGTGGCGATCTGCTGCAGGGCATTGAGCAAGCCAGGCAGCGAGGCCTGTCGGCCTTGCTGGGTCACCAGCTGCTGGGCAATGGCCAATTGATCCTGGCGGCCGCTCAAGGGAACGAAGCGCAGCGACTGGTCACCTTGTACCAGCGCGCTGAGCAGGCTGCCGACGGGCAGTGGCCGCGGGCTGTCGATGGCCAGGGTGGCGCCGGCCTGGCTGCTGTTGAGCAGGCTTACCAGCGAGCGGAAACTGGCGATCTCGCCTGCGTTCTGCGGCAGGGGCTGGCTGGTCAGGACCTTGCCTTGCAGCAGTGTGCCGACTGGAACCTGGCTGGTGTCCAGGCGGGTGAGGGTAGTGATGTTGTTGGCGTGGACCTGCTGCACCATGACCGCCAGGCGATTGCTTTCAGTCTGCGTGACCGTGACCTGGCTGCCCTGGGGCAGGGGTTGGCTGGCATTGGCCTGCAACTGGGTCTGGTTGCCGTTGCCCTGGGTCAGACGCAGCAACAGCTGGAAATCCACGCCGACCTGGCGCATCGACATGACCTCGGCACGTGCCGTCTCACCCGGGGCCAGCAGGCCGGGTTGCGCTTGCAGCAGGCGCAGCAGCTCGCCGGTCATGGCCGCCTTGGCCGCCTGGGGCCCTGGCACGGTTTGTGCGCCGAGACTATTGATTTCAGTCATGATTGTATACAACCTGTCGAACTCGGCCTCTTGGCAGCGCGGTGACGCGTGTAATAATGCCGACCGCCCATTGTTGCCAGTATAACGGCAGCGCGGCGGGCGACTTGAGACATAGGGGCTTTGGAGCGGCGTTGCCTGCAAAGCAGGCGACACCGCGCCGAAGCCCTACAAAGATAAGGCGAAACCGTGACCCTTCACCTCCAAGCCGCAGGCCTGGCCTGCGAGCGCGACTGGCGACTGCTGTTCGAGCACCTTCACTTCGAACTGCACCCTGGCGACATGCTGCAGATCGCCGGCCCCAACGGCAGCGGCAAGACCAGCTTGCTGCGCCTGCTGGCCGGGCTCATGCAACCCACCGCCGGGCAGATCCTGCTCGGCGGCCAGCCATTGGCCGAACAACGCCATGCCCTGGCCAGTATCCTGCTGTGGATCGGCCATGCCGCCGGGATCAAGGACCTGCTTACCGCCGAAGAGAACCTTGCCTGGCTCTGCGCCCTGCACCGGCCGGCCGGCCGCGAGGCAATCTGGCGGGCGCTGGAGGCCGTCGGCCTGCGCGGTTTCGAGGATGTACCCTGCCACACCCTGTCCGCCGGCCAGCAGCGCCGGGTCGCCCTGGCACGGCTTTATCTGGACAGCCCGCCGCTGTGGATCCTCGACGAACCGTTCACCGCCCTCGACAAGCAGGGCGTGGCCCAGCTGGAGGCCCACCTTGCGGCCCACTGCGAGCAGGGCGGCACCGTGGTGCTGACCACCCATCACACGCTCGAACGCAAGCCATCCGGCTACCGTGAGCTGAACCTGGGGCAGTGGGCGGCATGAGCGTATTCCTTCTGCTGTTGCGCCGCGAGGCGCGCCTGTTGTTCCGCCGCCCGGCGGAGCTGGCCAATCCGCTGGTGTTCTTCGCCATCGTCGTCGCCCTGTTTCCGCTGGCGGTCGGTCCTGAGACACAATTGTTGCAAACCTTGTCGCCGGGACTGGTCTGGGTCGCGGCCCTGCTGGCGGTGCTGCTGTCGCTGGACGGGTTGTTCCGCAGCGATTTCGAGGACGGTTCGCTCGAACAGTGGGTGCTTTCGCCGCACCCGCTGGCCTTGCTGGTACTGGCCAAGGTGCTGGCGCACTGGATCTTTTCCGGGCTGGCGCTGGTATTGTTGGCGCCACTGCTGGCATTGATGCTGGGCCTGCCGAGCGCCTGCCTGCCGGTGCTGCTCGCCTCCCTGCTGCTGGGCACGCCGGTGCTGAGCCTGCTGGGTGCGGTGGGCGCGGCGCTGACGGTTGGCCTGAAGCGCGGCGGCCTGCTGCTGGCGTTGCTGATTCTGCCGTTGTATATCCCTGTATTGATCCTGGGCAGTGGTGCGTTGCAGGCGGCGTTGCAGAATATGCCAGCCACCGGCCATCTGCTCTGGCTCGCCAGCCTGACGGCGCTGGCGGTGACACTGGCACCCTTTGCGATCGCGGCCGGCCTGAAGATCAGCGTCGGCGAATAACGAGTCCCGGGCACCGCAGCCCGGCCAATACCCTGGATGTACCCTGATGAAAATGAGTTGGACGTGGTTCCACAAGCTGGGTTCCCCCAAATGGTTCTATGCCATCAGCGGCCGCATGCTGCCGTGGCTGACCGTTTCCTCTATCGTGCTGCTGCTGGTCGGCATCACCTGGGGCCTGGCCTTCGCCCCCCAGGACTACCAGCAGGGCAATAGTTTCCGCATCATCTATATCCACGTGCCGACCGCCATGCTCGCCCAGTCGTGCTACGTGATGCTCGCGGTGGCGGGGGTGGTGGGGCTGGTGTGGAAGATGAAGCTGGCCGACGTCGCGCTGCAGTGCGCGGCGCCCATCGGCGCCTGGATGACCGCGGTGGCCTTGGTGACCGGGGCGATCTGGGGCAAGCCTACCTGGGGCAGCTGGTGGGTCTGGGACGCGCGCCTGACATCCATGCTGATCCTGCTGTTCCTGTACTTCGGCATCATCGCCCTGGGCCAGGCCATCAGCAACCGCGACAGCGCGGCCAAGGCCTGCGCAGTGCTGGCGATCGTCGGCGTGGTCAACATCCCGATCATCAAGTACTCGGTGGAGTGGTGGAACACCCTGCACCAGGGCGCCACCTTCACCCTCACCGAAAAACCGGCAATGCCCGTTGAGATGTGGCTACCGCTGCTGCTCACCGCGCTGGGCTTCTATTGTTTCTTCGGCGCCGTGCTGCTGCTGCGCATGCGCCTCGAAGTGCTCAAGCGCGAAGCCCGCGCCAGTTGGGTCAAGGATGAGGTGCTGGGGCAGCTCGGACGGGAGGCGGTACGATGAGCTTTGCGTCCTTCAGTGATTTTCTCGCCATGGGCCACCATGGCCTGTACGTCTGGTCGGCCTACGGCATCTGCCTGGCGGTGCTGGCGCTGAATGTCGCCGCGCCCCTGCTGGCCCGTCGCCGCTACCTGCAAGAAGAGGCGCGTCGTCTGCGCCGGGAGAGCAAACCGTGAATCCGCAGCGCAAGAAACGCCTGTTCATCATCCTCGGCCTGCTGGCCGGTGTCGGCGTCGCCGTGGGCTTCGCCCTGAGCGCGCTGCAGCAGAACATCAACCTGTTCTACACCCCGACGCAGATCGCCAACGGCGAGGCGCCGCTGGACACCCGCATCCGCGCCGGCGGCATGGTCGAGAAAGGCTCGGTGCAGCGCTCGGCCGACTCCCTCGACGTGCGCTTCGTGGTCACCGACTACACCAAGTCGGTGCCGATCACCTACCGCGGCATCCTCCCCGACCTGTTCCGCGAAGGGCAGGGCATCGTCGCCCTCGGCAAGCTCAACGCCGACGGCGTGGTGGTGGCCGACGAGGTGCTGGCCAAGCACGATGAGAAATACATGCCGCCGGAAGTCACCAAGGCCCTGAAGGAAAGCGGCCAGGCCGCCAGCGACGCGGGAGCCAAGCCATGAATGCGGCCCTGGTGATCCCCGAGCTCGGCCAGTTGGCGATGATCCTGGCGATCTGCTTCGCCGCCGTGCAGGCCACTGTACCGCTGCTCGGCGCCTGGCGCGGCGACAGCCTGTGGATGGGCCTGGCGCGGCCGGCGGCCTGGGGGCAGTTCGCCTTCCTGGCGTTTGCCTTCGCCTGCCTCACCCACGCCTTCATGACCGACAACTTCTCGGTCGCCTACGTCGCCAGCAACTCCAACAGTGCCTTGCCCTGGTACTACAAGTTCAGCGCTGTGTGGGGCGCCCACGAAGGCTCGCTGCTGCTGTGGGCGCTGATCCTCGGCGGCTGGACCTTCGCCGTGTCGATCTTCTCGCGGCAGTTGCCGCAGCTGATGCTGGCCCGCGTGCTGGCGGTGATGGGCATGATCAGCGTGGGCTTCCTGAGCTTCCTGATCATCACCTCCAACCCGTTCTCGCGCCTGCTGCCGCAGGTGCCGGGGGATGGTCGCGACCTCAATCCGCTGTTGCAAGACTTTGGCCTGATCGTCCACCCGCCGATGCTGTACATGGGCTACGTGGGCTTCTCGGTGGCCTTCGCCTTTGCCATTGCCGCCTTGTTGGGCGGTCGTCTCGACGCCGCCTGGGCGCGCTGGTCGCGGCCCTGGACCATCGTCGCCTGGGCCTTCCTCGGCGTGGGCATCACCCTCGGCTCGTGGTGGGCCTACTACGAGCTGGGCTGGGGTGGCTGGTGGTTCTGGGACCCGGTCGAGAACGCCTCGTTCATGCCCTGGCTGGTGGGCACGGCGCTGATCCACTCGCTGGCGGTCACCGAAAAGCGCGGGGTGTTCAAGAGCTGGACCGTGCTGCTGGCCATCGCCGCGTTCTCCTTAAGCCTGCTGGGGACCTTCCTGGTACGTTCCGGCGTGCTGACCTCGGTGCACGCGTTCGCCGCTGATCCGTCGCGCGGCATCTTCATCCTGATCTTCCTGCTGTTCGTGGTCGGTGGCTCGCTGACCCTGTTCGCCCTGCGCGCGCCGGTGGTCAAGAGCCAGGTGGGCTTTGCCCTGTGGTCCCGTGAAACCCTGCTGCTGGCCAACAACCTGGTGCTGGTGGTGGCGGCGTCGATGATCTTGCTCGGCACCCTCTACCCGCTGGTGCTCGATGCCCTGACCGGGGCCAAGCTGTCGGTCGGCCCACCTTACTTCGACGCCCTGTTCCTGCCGCTGATGGCGTTGCTGATGGTGGTGCTCGGCGTGGGCGTGGTGGTGCGCTGGAAGGACACCCCGGGCAAGTGGCTGGCCGGCATGCTGACCCCGGTGCTTGTCGGCAGCGCGGTGCTGGCGCCGGTCGCCGGGCTGATCGTCGACGACTTCGACTGGCCGGCCCTGAGCGTGTTCGCCTTGGCCGCCTGGGTGGTCCTGAGCGGCGTGCGCGACATCCTCGACAAGACCCGTCACAAGGGCCTGGGCAAGGGGCTGGCGGGCCTGAGCCGCAGCTACTGGGGCATGCACCTGGCGCACCTGGGCCTGGTGGTGTGCGCCCTGGGCGTGGTGCTGTCGAGCAACAACAGCGCCGAGCGCGACCTGCGCATGGCGCCGGGCGAGACTGTCGAACTGGGTGGCTATCACTTCCTGTTCGAGGGCGCCAAGCACTTCGAAGGTCCGAACTTCATTTCCGACAAGGGCACCGTGCGTGTCTCGCGCGATGGCCGCGAGGTGTCCGTGCTGCACCCGGAAAAACGCCTGTACACCGTGCAGCAGTCGATGATGACCGAGGCCGGTATCGACGCTGGCTTCACCCGCGACCTGTATGTCGCCCTGGGCGAACCGCTGGAAAACGGCGCCTGGGCGGTGCGGGTGCATATCAAACCCTATGTCCGCTGGATCTGGCTGGGCGGTCTGCTGACCGGCCTGGGCGGCTTGCTGGCGGCCTTCGACCGACGCTACCGCGTCAAGGTCAAGACCCGGGTGCGTGAGGCCCTGGGCGTGTCTGGAGCGACTGCATGAAGCGTTGGATCATGGTGGTGCCCCTGGCGGTGTTCCTGCTGGTGGCGGTCTTTCTCTACAAGGGGTTGTTCTTGAAACCCGACGAACTGCCTTCGGCGATGATCGGCAAGCCGTTCCCGGCGTTCGCGCTGGCGAGCGTGCAGGGCGATCGCAGCCTCACCCAGGCCGACCTGATCGGCCGCCCGGCACTGGTCAACGTGTGGGGCACCTGGTGCCCGTCATGCAAGGTCGAGCACCCGTACCTGAACCAGCTGGCCGAGCAGGGCGTGGTGATCCACGGGGTCAACTACAAGGACGACAACGCCGCCGCGCTGAAGTGGCTGGCCGAGTTCCACAACCCGTACCAGCTGAACATCGCCGACCAGCAAGGCTCGCTGGGCCTGGACCTGGGCGTGTACGGTGCGCCGGAAACCTTCCTGATCGACGCCAAGGGCATCATCCGCTACAAGCACGTCGGCGTGGTCGATGCGACGGTGTGGCGCGAACAGCTGGCGCCGCTGTACCAGGGCCTGGTCGACGAGGCCCGGCCATGAGGCGCTGGCTGGCGGCCGCCGTGCTCGGCCTGAGCCTGGCCGGCGTGGCCAAGGCGGCCATCGACACCTACCAGTTCCGTGACGACGCCGAGCGCGAGCGCTATCAGCAACTGACCAAGGAACTGCGCTGCCCCAAGTGCCAGAACCAGGACATAGCCGACTCCAACGCGCCCATCGCCGCCGACCTGCGCCGCGAGATCTTCCGCATGTTGGGCGAGGGCAAGAACAATCAGCAGATCGTCGATTTCATGGTCGATCGCTATGGCGACTTCGTGCGCTACAAGCCAGCGCTCAGCGGGCGCACCTGGCTGCTCTGGTTCGGTCCGGGGATCCTCCTGGCTGGAGGTTTCGTGGTGCTGGCGCTGATCGTGCGCCGTCGCCGTGGCCAGGCCGTGGCCGGCAACACCGAACTGTCCGCCGACGAACGCGAGCGTCTGGCCAAACTGCTGGATAAAGAACGTAACCATGACTGAATTCTGGCTTAGCGCGGGCCTGCTGCTGCTCGCCGCCCTGGCTTTCCTGCTGCTGCCGATCCTGCGCGGTCACCGCCGCCAGCAAGCCGAACAGGACCGTACCGCCCTTAACGTGGCGCTTTATGAAGAGCGCGTCGCCGAACTGACTGCCCAGCAGGCGGCCGGCGTTCTTGATGAACAACAACTGGCCAATGGTCGTGACGAGGCCGCCCGTGAGCTGCTGGCCGACACCGAGCGCGGCGAGGTGACGCGCCAGGGCCACCTGGGCAAGGCCGTGCCGCTGCTGGCGGCGGTGCTGGTGCCGGCCATGGCCCTGGGGCTGTACCTGCACTTCGGCGCCGCGGACAAGGTCGAGCTGACCCAGGAGTTCGCCCGCGCGCCACAGTCGATGACGGAAATGACCGCGCGCCTGGAGCGTGCGGTGCAGGCCCAGCCCGATTCTGCAGAAGGCCTGTACTTCCTAGGTCGTGCCTATATGGCCGAGCAGCGCCCAGCCGACGCGGCCAAGGCCTTCGAGCGCGCCGTGGCCCTGGCCGGGCGTCAGCCCGAGCTGCTCGGGCAGTGGGCGCAGTCGCTGTACTTCGCCGCCGACAAGCAGTGGTCGGCGCAATTGCAGGCACTCACCGACGAAGCGCTCAAGGCCGACCCACGGGAGGTCACCAGCCTCGGCCTGCGCGGCATCGCCGCCTTCGAGGGCGAGCGCTACCAGGAGGCCATCGACTTCTGGCAGCGTCTGCTGGCGCAGTTGCCGCAGGGTGACGCGTCCCGCGACGCGCTGCAGGGCGGCATCGACCGCGCCGCCGACAAGCTCAAGGCCGGTGGCGGCAAGGTGGCCGAGACGGCGCGCCTGAAGGTGAGGGTGGAGCTGGCTGCGGCGCTCAAGGACAAGGTGCGCCCGGACGACACCGTGTTCATCTTCGCCCGTGCCAGCAATGGCCCGCCCATGCCGCTGGCGGCCAAGCGGGTGACGGTGGCGCAGCTGCCGATCGAGGTGGAGCTGTCCGATGCCGACGCAATGATGCCGCAGATGAAACTGTCGGACTTTGCCGAAGTCCAACTGGTTGCCCGCGTCTCGCGCGCCGGACAGCCCACCCAAGGTGAATGGAAGGGCCAGAGCGCCCCGCTGGCCACCGGTACCCAGGGCACCCAGCGCGTGACCATCGACAGCCCCGACTCATAAGAGAGCACCCCCATGAACAGCACCGTCCGCCTGACCCTGATTTCCCTGGCCCTGGGTCTTTCCGCGTGTACGGTGCACCAGCCGGGGGAGCGTGAGCCGCTGCCGCCGATCGAGAGCACCCCGCCGCCGCACAAAGGGCCGGTGGTCAAGCCACTGCCAGGTGGCCAGCCCGGCACCCAGCCGAGCAAGCCGGCGGCGATTCCCAAGCCGATGCCACGCACCTCCGCCAGCTTCGCGCCGCCGCCGGGGGGCGCCAGTCACTGGGACCCGAAACTGGGGGTCTATGTGCTGGAGAAGCAACCCAACACCTTCTACCGCCAGCGCACCTATTACCGCTGGAACAATGGCTGGAGCTGGTCGCTGAGCCCCAACGGGCCGTGGCAGGACACCGACAGCAGTGGCGTGCCGGGTGGGTTGGGCAGGGCGTTTGGGCAATAATTGCCGTTGAGGCCTTATCGCGGGGCAAGCCCGCTCCCACGCAAATAGCGATGAGCATCACTGGCGTGGGAGCGGGCTTGCCCCGCGATAAGGCCGGCGACGCCAACAGCTGGCATAATCCCCCTTCGCATTCAACCGGAGGGTGGCATGAGCAAGACAGTCCTGGTGCTGGTGGAAACCGTCGATGACTACCTGCCGCTATTGGAACGGGCCGGCTATCGCCTGATCCGCGCACCGTCGCCGCAGATGCGCGCCGACGCCATCGCCCGTCACGCAGGCGAAATCGACGCCGTGCTTACCCGCGGCCCGCTGGGTCTCACGGCCGACGAAATAGCCACACTGACCAAGCTGCAGATCATCTGTGTGATCGGTGCCGGCTACGAGCAGGTCGACCTGGCCGCCGCCGCTGCCCGTGGCATCACCGTCACCAATGGCGCCGGTGCCAATGCCGCCGCCGTGGCCGACCACGCCCTGGCCCTGCTGCTGGCCCTGTTGCGCGACATCCCCCGTGCCGACGCCAGCACCCGCCGTGGCGAATGGCAGCGGGTGATCAGCCCGTCGGTGAGCGGCAAACGCCTGGGCATCCTGGGGCTGGGCGCGGTGGGGTTGGCAATCGCCAAGCGTGCCAGCCTCGGCTTCGACATGCCCGTCAGCTATCACAGCCGTACCCCGCGCAACGATGTGCCCTACACCTGGTACGACAGCCCGCTGCACCTGGCCGATGCCGTCGATATCCTGGTCGTCGCCACCCCAGGCGGGTCCGGCACCCAGCACCTGGTCGACGCGCAGGTGCTCGACGCGCTGGGCGCCGAGGGCTACCTGATGAATATCGCCCGCGCCAGCGTGGTCGATACCCAGGCGCTGGTCGCCGCCCTGGCCCAAGGGCGGATTGCCGGTGCCGCGCTCGATGTGTTCGATGACGAACCCGGCGTGCCCGATGCCCTCAAGGCCCTCGGCAATACCGTGCTCACCCCCCATGTCGCCGGCCAGTCGCCCGAGGCCGCCCGCGACACGGTCAGCCTGGTGCTGCGTAACCTGCAGGCGTTCTTTGCCGGCGAGTCGGTGCTCACGCCAGTACGCGAATAGCCTTTGCTTTCACTTACCCAAGGAGTGCTGCATGCAACTCGAGATCTTCCAGGTCGATGCCTTTTCCGCCACGCCGTTCGGCGGCAACCCGGCGGCAGTGATTCCCCTCGACAGCTGGCTACCCGATGCGCTGCTGCAGCGTATCGCCGAGGAAAACAACCTGTCCGAGACCGCCTATTTCGTTCGCAATGGTCAAGGCTACGACCTGCGCTGGTTCACCCCGACGGTCGAAGTCGATCTGTGCGGTCATGCCACCCTGGCGTCGGCCTGGGTGCTGTTCGAGCAGTTGGGCGAGCAGCGTGAAGTGATGCGCTTCAACACCCGCAGCGGTGAACTGCGGGTCAGCCGCGGCGCCGAGGATCTGTTGGCGATGGATTTCCCGGCCAAGCAGCCGCTGGCGGCGGACATGCCCGCAGGCTTGCTGGAGGCCCTGGGCCTGGCCAGTGCGCGAGGCCTGTATCGTACCGACGACTACATCGTGGTGATCGATGACCCAGCGGAGCTTGCGGCCTTGCAGCCCGACTTCGTGGCTTTGTCTCGCTTCGACGTGCGCGGCATCGCGGTGACGGCGCCGGGGGGAGGGTTCGATTTCGTCACACGTTGGTTCGGGCCTCGGGTCGGAGTCAATGAAGATCCGGTCACCGGCTCGGCGCATACCTCGTTGGTCCCTTATTGGGCCGAGCGGCTTGGGCTGGCACGGCTTCGTTGCGAACAGGGTGGGGCGCGCAAGGGGCAGCTGGTCTGTGAACAGCCGGGCAATGGCCGGGTAATCATCAGTGGTCATGCGGCGTTGTATTTACGCGGTACGGTGACTTTGTAACGAAGAGGGCGTACCCCCGGAGGGGGTACGCTGATGGTGCATGCTTGCCATTGTTTACTGTAGTTAGGACTTGTTTTTAGACTCAGCGTTATCGCCGCGGGTGTCGACAATTACCACGGGAGTCGTGGAATTTGATACAGGCCCAAATTCATTTGTCGCGGTCCATGTGGCATGGATATGGCAAAAGTCATTTGGGAACAACAGGTGATGTGCCGGGATTTCAAACTCTGTTTCTTTGGCTTTATCGTTTTCACCAACGGTTTTCAAGAAGGAGTATCTGCTCCCTTCGATAGGCGTTTCGCTACCGTCGTGTGTACCACCAACGGCCTGGTACAGCTCGATCGAAATAGTGTCACCCAGCTTCTTGTTCGCATAGTGCGGTGTAATGAACTTGACCCCTCGATTGATCTCGTCCCTTGTGATTCTGCCGGAGGCATTGAGAGGGGCATATTCACCATCGTCGAGGCTTCCTTCGCCCGGTAGTTCATCGTTTCCGTGCACCGAGATCGGTTGTTCATAGGACAGCGAAGTATTCTCCGCCCCCCCTGTGATCGCTCGTGTTACCATGAAGTAGAGCGGTTTTGAACCAGAGCCTTCCTGCGCGATCTGGGTGGCAGTCAGGGTGAACTGCAGATCGTCCGTACCGTCCGCTTCCTGTTGGGTGACAGTACGTACAGGAAACGCTATCGCACCATAAAAGACCAAGACCTTGTCGTCCTTCTCCAAGACCTTCCCGGGTGGGAATTTACGATCGTACAACGGTATGTAGATCGTGGCGTCCTGGTCGAATTCATCACTGGGGATTTCATTGTATTGTTTGCTCGCGGTCTCCAAATAAGGGGGGCGCAGGTTCGGATGCACCGGATCTTCCGGATCTGGATTTGGATCGCCCCCGACCTGGAACAAGTTGACCGCCACTGTGGTGATCAGCGATTTGCCGGCAACAATACCGTTTCGAATAATGCGGTAGAACACCTCGATACTGGCGACCAGGTTGTCACCTGCCGTTGCCTTCTTCCAGGTATCGTAGAGGGCTGCATAAGAGGGATACAAAGTCCGCGGATTACCTTCTTCACCAGGTGGAATGGGCTCCAGATCATGCACGGCGTCACCCCACACCAGTTCAATCTCGTCACCCTTCTGGATAGCCGGCGTGCCAGTATGGGCGGGCACGACCAGTTCCAGAGGCTCGCGTGCTTCTGCATCGATGATGAGACCATCACCGTGAGCAGCAATCAGCGGGGCGAGCAGGCCTGTCAGCTCCCCCTTGAGGAGTACCCTCAACGTCAGCGGGAGGGACACCCTCGAAACATTGCCCGCCCGATCCGTGACTTTGTAGGTGAAAACGAGGGTACCATCTCCCAAGGCCTCGATATCTGCCCGCAGGAAGCGCAGCGTCAATCCGTCCTTGGGACGATGACGCATGCTCCCCCGGGCTTTGCGTCGAGAACGTAACGTGCTGCTGATTGTCCCCTCGATGATGTCGCCGGGCGCCAGGCCGCCATAACCGGCGATGGTGCATTCCAGGTATTGCTCGCCGCTCTCTTCCGTGAGTTTGTCCGAGGTCAGCCCGTTCGTTTTGATTAGCTCGTCGACAATCAACTCGGCCAGCAAGGGCTCGCCAGGCGCGGTCCGGTCGACAATGAAGGATTGTGCTGGGCCGCTCTCTGTTCCACTACCGGAGTATATGACTTTGTAGATGATCGTGTGGGGGCCTTCGGTGCGAACAGAAGCAGGCAGGTCGAGTTCAAAAGGGTCCCCAGGTTCTTTACCTGTGAACATGACGGGCGGATCCAATGGAACACCATCTACTACCAGTTGCACTTTATCCTTCTCCGGCTCCTTGATCGTGTCAGGCACTGGAAATGTGAGCTTGAGCGTATCCTTCTCGACGCTTGCCAACAATAAATTATCTGCAACGCCGGATGGCGGCAATTCCGCCAGGGCGTCTGCCGGAAACACCAAGGGATCAGTAAAGCCCAGTATGCCTGGTGACCGTTTGCGGGGCGTCTTGTAGACCATTGGGCATTGGCAATGTCCTTGCCTGGCAATGGATTGGCTTGGCACCTTGCCGGGTGTGTGCACGTCGATGCTAGAAGATCGTTTTGACATGGTTGCATTCCAGAGGCTAGGGGATTCACAGGGTTGCTGCCGTGCGATATGCCCCGTCGGGCGCTGCCACGGCAGTTCTACTGGCTGTCCCGGTACCTGGCGCAGCCGATGCGATCACAAGGTCATGGTCGGAAAAAAACGCGCGCTTGTAACCTGACAGAATTGCCAGGTCGCCCGTGGCTGGCGAGCGTGGCCACTGAAGGAAGCTGGCAAGGAGTGCGCTTTTATCGCACGTGTTGTGGGAGGCCCCTCGGTATCGACCGAAGGGTTCCCATGGACGGAGGGCTGGAATGCCGTGCGCGGCTCAAGGCGTGCCGCGGGAGTCCACGATCAGCAGGGCGGTGGTGTCGTTCTCTACCGGTTTCCCATTCCTGAGGACCCGCCAGGTGGAATGTATATGGCAGCGTTTCTTGGGAGCGAGCAGCTTGTCCGTTGGAAGTGGGAATTTGTACTCCTCGGTTTCTTCACTGGCATCGAGGACCGTATAGGACAGGGTGATTCTCGATTCCTCAAGAGGCGCCTCATTATTTGTATGTTCAATACCATCAACCTGAACCAAGTCGATTTCAATCAGGTCGCCAGGTCGCTTGTGCTTGTAGGGCGGCGTTACGAAATACACGATCTTGCCATTCTCGAGATCAGTCGGGACGATGCAGCAGGCGGACTTGAGGGGCGCGTACTCACCTTCTCCCAGGTCGCCATCGCCGGGCAGTTGCTCATCAGCGTCAACCAGCACTGGTTGGGCCGGCCCCTTTGACGTGTTGTGGGTTGGGCCTTGGACAGGGCGTTCCACCTCATAGGTCAAGGCCTGTGTACCTCCCCCTTGGCCTGCGATCAGGTCGGCCGTGAGGGCAAACTCGAGGTCGACCTTTTTGCCGACGTCAGCGGCGCTGACGGTCCGTGGGAGGAACGCATGGGTGCCATACCTGAGCCGGACCACATCGTTTTCGATCAGTACCGGTGCCGTCGGTGAGTGCCGGTCAAACCAAGGTACGAAGAGCCTGGCGTCCTTGTCATAGTCATCTTTGGGGATGTAGTTGAGCTGCCCTGACCAGGACATCAGCACGGCTGGGCGCAGGTTCGGGTGGGTCGGTACCTCTGGCTCTGGATCGCCACCCACCTGGTGCAGGTTGATGACCACGTCCAACCCTGCGGAGGTGCCGGCCACCATGCCTTGGCGAATGATCCGGTAGCTTACGGTGATGCGGGCGGTTTCATCGCGCCCCTGCGATTGCGCCTTCCAGGTGTCGTAAAGGGCTGCATAGTCCGGGTACATCGGCAGGCGAGCACCTTCCTCGCCATCGGGGATGGGTAGCGGTTCGTGTTGGGCATCACCCCAGATCAGCTCGATCGCGTCGCCTGGCAGAATGGGTTTGTCCGAATAGGCGGGGATGATCACTTCCAGCGGATTGCGCGCCTCTTCATCGTTGATGATGCCATCGTTGCTGTCTGCCACTTCTGGTGCCGGAAGGTTGGTCAGCTCGCCGTCGAGCAATACCTTGAGAGTCACGGGGCGCGAAGGGAGCGAAATATTGCCGGCGCGGTCGGTGACGGTATAGGCGAATGTTTTAAGGCCATCCCCTGCACGTTCAATGTCCTCCCTCAGGAACCGCAGGATGATCTCGTCGCCAGGCCCGATTTCCTGCTCGACATCAGTTGTGCTGCCGAACCCGTCGAGGTCGGCGATCACGCCACGGATCCTGTCGCCTATTCCAAGACCGTTGTAGCCATTGAGGGTCGTTTTGAGATAGTGCTTGCCATTGTGGATTTCGAGGGTGGCCGAGGTGACCCCGCCATCGCGGATGGCGGGATCAACGTTCAACTCGGCCAGTGACGGCAGGCCAGGCGCTGTCAGATCGACCTTGAAGGATTGGAGGGGGCCGTCCTCCGACTGGTTGTTCGAGTAATGTATGCGGTACTGGATTGTATGGGTGCCTTCCTTGCGAGCGCTGGCGGGCAGCTCGATGGAAAAGATGTCCCCCGCCTTGTAGCCCTCGAAGGTGATGGGGATGCTGAACGCGCTCCCGTCCACGAGAAGCAGTACGGCATCCTGGGTTGGGTCGACAACTTTAGCCGGGATCCTGAATCGTAGCGTGATGGGGTGATTCCTGAAGCCTGCCAGCAACAGGGTGTCTGCCTCGACACCCGGGAGGGGCGGAGCGAGCGCATCCTTGGGAAACACCAGTTTCTCATCAAAGCCCCACTTGGCATTATTGCGAGCAGCTTTTCGAACCACCTTGTAGGTGCGCCGGCTATGGCAACCACATTGCGAGGCAATGGATTTGGCCGGCAGGGTGGCAGGCCGATACTCGGCGATGAAATAACGTTCAGACATGGTTGTTTTCCTGTGCTGTCAGGGCTTCAGGTTTGGGGCAGGCGGTGACGGGCCTTGGCAGTGCTCCAAGTCGTTTCGATACCGGGCACGGCGCAAACGAACGCAGGTTCATAGTCGGGAAAAAGCGCGAACTTGTAAGCTGACAGAATTACTAGGTCGCGCTGGCGGGTGGGGTGTCAGGAGGGCATGCGTCGGGTTGTCCAACACATGCCCAGAAGGTCAGAACGACAGGCGCAAGGCCAAGGACGCCGCACTGTCGGAGAAGTCGTTGCTGCCCACTTGCTGGGCCAGCGACGCGGTGATGGTCAGATCGCGGTTGATGCGGCCTTCCGCGCCGGCCTTGAACTCGGCGATATTGCGGGTGCCTGCCTGGGTCACGCTGACGCCATCGAGGCTGACGCCGGCCTGGCGGTTGTTGTGGATCCAGTTGGTTTCGACGAAGGGCTTGAAGCTGTCGGCCAGGGTGTCATCGCCGGTGTAGTTCAGCTTGAGCGAGGCGCGGGCGCCGACACTGACGCTCAGGGTATCGCTGCCCTGGGTGGAGACGACGGTGCCGTTGTCTTCACGGTGATCGTCGGGGGTCACACCCGACCAGACCACCTTGGCCTTGGGTTGCAGGTACCAGGCATCGCCGTCGTCGAAGCGGTCGCTGAACACATAGCCGGCTTCCAGTGACGTGGAGACGCCCTTGGCACTGTAGCGCTCGGTGGCCACGTCGTCGCCGGAGACCTGGGCGTCGAACCAGCTGTACTGCAGCACGGCGTCGGTGTACAGGCCCTGTTCGCTGTTACCGTTGGCAAACCAGGTGCCATAGACACCGGTGGTATAGCCCTTGACCTGGCTGCTGGCGGAGTGGTTGGTCAGCTGCGAGGTGCTGTTGCCATGGCTGTTGCCGTAGCCGGCAAAGACCCCGGCGCGCCAGGCGCCGCCGGCATAAGTCGAGCCGCCGGCGAGGTCGGCGCCGAACAGCGTGGCGTTGCGACTGACATGGGTGTTGAGTTGCCCGCTGCTGTCGGTGCTGCGCTGGTGCCCGCCGCTGTGCTTCATCCACAGGTTGGTCGAACGGCCATCGGCCGCCAGGGTGTCTGCACGTTCGGTGTCGCCGCCGCGCTGGCCGACACTGGCGTCGAACAACGTGCTCATCGCGTACAGGTTGGCCGCGTAGGCGCCGCCTTCGGGACGGACGATCAGGATTGGCGCATCCGGGTTGCCCGGATCGATCAGTTCATTTCGCAGGTACCAGTTGCCGTAGTTGTCGCCTTCACCCCGTACCAGTTGATAGTCATAGGCCCCGGCGACGATGCGACCTGACTGAGTGAATTCCCCGTTGGAGGCGCCGCCGACGGTGATCAGTTCGATACCGTTCAAGGTCTTGGCGCCGGATCCGCCGAGGTTGTTGACACTGACCGACGTGGTGCCGCTGGTATCGCCTTCGATGATCAACCTGTCGGTTACCGAGGCATCGCCCTCCAGCTTGGCGTTGAATTCTATGCTGCTCCCATCGACGCCGACATAGTTGCCATGCACGGTCAGAATTCGGCCGGGTTCGTCGCCTTCCCTGTCGTTTTGAAAGGTGATCCTGCCACTGTTGGTAAGAAGTTTGTCGATGGAGGAGTCAGCGGTGACGATCCATTGTGCAGAGCCGCCGACATCGAGCTGGTCCACGCCCTGCATCGCACCACGCAATATGGCTTGTTCACCGAGTGCCACATGGGTCGTGGCGGTGTCGGCAGAGACGATATCGCCTTCGATTTCACTGGTCTTGATGGTCAGGAACACGCTGGCGTCGTCTTCCACCTCGAGCAAGGTTCCGTTCCCTGCTTCCACCACGGTGCCATCGCTAAGGTTGATATGGGCTATGGGGGCGATAGGTTCCGAGTCGAAGGCCTTGCCGACATGGATCGCGCTGCCGGTGGTCGAGATCAGCGTGCTGTTGGCGATGTTCAGGGTGGCTTCTTGATTACCGGGGTTATCACCTCGGCTGTCCGAGCTGATGGCAATTGCGTGGAGGTCGCCCTCGAGCTTCGATTCGTCGCCGATGGTGCTGGTGCCGCCGTACATCTGCAGTGCGACGCCAGACAAGGCGCTGGTGCCATCACTGGTGGCGATCACATGGGTGCGTTCCAAGGCGACATTGCTGTCGTTGTTGAGAATCGCACGCCCGGCGGCACTGATGGTGGCGCCAGTGGCGTTGAGGTTAGCGCCTTGGGTCAGTGATATCGCCAAGCCCGAGGACGAATCCGAGGCATCGGCCTGGCTGCCGGCGTTCATGTTCAGGGTGGCGCCATTGCTCACCTGCCACGACTCCGCAGGGCTGCCGGCCTCGACCGTGGCCTGTTCACTGCGCCCTTCAAGGACGCCCGCAGTGGCCAGGGGCATGCAGCCGAGCAGCAGGACACAGGCAAATCGATACGGCCTGCGGACACGCAGGCACAGGTCTTTTTTCATCGTAGACTCCGACGCGAATAAGTAAGTGGGACAGGCATTCGGGGAGCGTTGAAGAGTGCGGGAAGAAGTGAATTGAGGCTGTAGGAATAGTCTGAGCTTGGCACGGGAAAAGGTGAACATGGGCGTCACTTCCTGGCTCATGCGTGCGGGTAGCTTGAGCCAAGGGTGATGGGAAGTAACCTGACAAAAATGCTAGTTTTCAGGTGCGAGGAAAGCGGCATGGATTGCCAGGGCCCGGCTTGGGCCCTGGTCGCTGGTTCAAAGTTGAATGAACGCGGGAGGTGAGAAGAAGTAGGTAGTCTCCTTGCGACGCCAGATGCTGTAGTTGAACAGGACGGGACCGCCTCGGTTCTCTGTGATCCAGGAATCCGAGACCTGGATTGTTGCCTGGCCTGTTTCGTCAAGTGGGTGGTAAGAAGAGGTTTGTTTTCTCACGCGGCCATTGATAATGATGTTGACTTGGTCGCCATCCTCTCGGTTCGAAAAGTCCACATCGGCGGTGTATTTGTCGCCGTTCGAGGTGATCTTGATGGCCGGTGTACCCACAGCCTGGGGCTCGATAGTCACCTTGCGGGGCGTCGAGGCTATGCCATTGACGAAACTGGTCACCAAGACCTCAGTTGAGTAGCCCCCCATCGCCAGCGAGTCCGGCAACAAGAAATTCAGGGTCTCCCTCGAACGGACTATTTTCTCCTCGCTGCGCCATTCAACAACGCCCGTTGCCTTCCACACTACAGTGACCTTTTGTCCAGCTCGCATACCGGGGTAAGGCTCCACATCGACCTTGAGATGTTGATCGGGCTGCACATCGCGTAGGTAATCCAGCTTGTTGTTCCTGGCTTGGGGAAGCGTGGGGGCTTCAATGACAGAATAGATTACCGGCCGGAAAGCACTTTTCGAAAGATGTTGCCCGTCCACGTGGTAGGCGACACGGATCGAACCGTTCACCAATGCTTTTACGAAGTCATTGGGAATTTTGAACAACATGTCTCCAACCGGAGAGCCGACGTTCTGTGGTTCACTTGTAAAAGGCATGTCTACGCCATCGGCGTTCCGACCATACGCTTCAACGACGACAATTTGTCCGGGCAGCAGCTTCTCATCCGCAGGCACCACAACAGCCAGGTCGGCGGTCAACAGGTACCTCATGTCGATCTCTTGGTCTTCCTGACCGTCGACAAGAACGCGCGGTGCGCCAGGCTGTTCGGGATAGTCGAAGTCCACGTCCACCGTCGTGGGCGGGGCCAGGAGCGAGTAATTGCCTGCATCGTCGGTAATGCTGTAGGTCAGCGAAGTTCTGCCGCCAGGGATCTTGGGTTGCAAGTCGTCGAGGACGATCACCGTGTCATTATCGATATCATCAATTCGGATACTGTGTTCGAAACCAGACCAATGTATCGTCAAGGTGTCGTATCTGGATTGGTAAGTCCATTTGGGAACCGTTATGGTGACCTTCTCGGTGTCCCCTGCTAACCACTCAGGGACGATCGACGCTTTTTCCAGCTTGTAGTTCTCGTCTGGGAGCGGCAGGTCTTTATCAGGGTCCCCGGGGATCGTGGTCTTGATATAGAGCTCGGTTTTATCCGAGGGGAATTCTATGCCGCCCGGGAAACTTATGAACTTGTACCAGAGGCCATACAAGCCTTCTTTTGTATTTATAAAGTGTTCTGCAGTAGGTTCTAGCACTATGACGCCGGTCTCGTCTTTTTTTACGAATCGACTGTATATCATGGTGTCGTCCAGAAACAACTGAATGTCATCTCCATCCGCTACGTCGAGGTACGGGCCAACACGCGTTTCAAGAATCTTCTTTGGGTCGTGCAACAAGTCATAATAACCGAGGCCACCATTTCCCTGGCCATCGTCGTCGGCGTCCACCATTTTCGGAGGCATCAGGTTGGCGTAGGAAATGGGGCTGGTGCCATTTGTGGTGGTTGTAGTTGTGGTTGTGGTTGTGGTTGTTGTAGGTGTTGACGTCGTTGTAGTTGTCGTTGTGATGTGAGTGGCGGGTGCAGTAGTTGCAGTTGTTTTCGCGGGCGTTTTGGATGTGCTGCTCATAGGTGCTTCTCCTGGCCGGCGCGGGGGACAGGCATTGCCGGAACTCTCAAGTTAGAAATTGTCCTGATGTGCAACAACTGGCAAAAATGCTAGGTCGTGCGGATGTGAGCCGGCTTGGAGGCCATGCACACTTGCCAAACCTGTGCATGCCTGAAAAACAAGCGCCTTCGTTTCAGCCGTTGGGGCCTGCCTACTGTGGTTGAAGATCAGGCATGGCGGGCTGGGCTTCACCCTGGCCTGCGGCAGCGCGATACCGGACATGTCGGGAGCCTGCGCCTATACTGCAACTCCCCGGAACAACCGCAAGGAGCCCCAAGATGCCCGTGGAAAAACAAGGCAGTTGCCTGTGCCGCGCAACCCGCCTGAGCGCAACAATCGACAATACCCATGTCAGCGCCTGCCATTGCAGCATGTGTCGCAAATGGACCGGTGGCCCGCTGCTGGCGGTACATTGCGCCGAACCCCCACAGTTCGAAGGCCCAGCCCCCCGCGTCTATGATTCCTCCCCCTGGGCCCAGCGCGGCTTCTGCGGCCAGTGTGGCACGCACCTGTTCTACCGTCTGAAAGAGAGCAACCTCTACGTCGTTCCGGTCGGCCTGCTGGACGGCACGGAAAACTGGACCTTCACCGAGCAGATCTTCATCGACGAAAAACCCGCCTGGTACTGCTTCAAGAACGAGACCAAGAACCTCACCGGCCAACAGATCTTCGACCAGTTCGCCCCGTCTTGAGCCGACCCGCCTTGCCAAACCCGCATATTCCTGAGAAAAGGGCGCCCACCAAAACCGTCTCGAGGAACCTGCCATGAGCAGTGAGCTGCAAGTCATCGATCTACAGGAAGGCGACGGCAAGGCCGTGGTCAAGGGCGCGCTGATCACCACCCAGTACCGCGGCACGCTGGCCGATGGCAGCGAGTTCGATTCGTCCTGGTCGCGCGGCAAGCCGTTCCAGTGCGTGATCGGCACCGGCCGGGTGATCAAGGGCTGGGATCAGGGCCTAATGGGCATGCGCGTGGGCGGCAAGCGCAAGCTGCTGGTGCCGGCGCACCTGGGCTATGGCGAGCGCTCGGTCGGTTCGATTCCACCGAATTCGGACCTCACCTTCGAGATCGAGTTGCTGGAGGTACTGACCCGGGACGATTGAGCCGCGAGCAATAATTCAGCAACACACAGGCGTTAACGTGGCCTTTGTCCATGGAACGGCATGTGCGCCCAGGGAGGAACCAAACGGGTCGAAGGCACTCTGAGCCTCACTCGCTGCCACGGATGGCATTCACGACAGGGACGACCAGCAGCCAGGGCTGCCGGACCATGTGGCGGGGCAACCCAGTACCCCTTGCCACAAGAGTCCGTCCCAGATGAAGCTGCCCACCTTCCTTCGCCGTCGTCGCCACCTGTTGTTGAGCCTGACGCTCGCCGCTGCGGCTGTGCCGTTGGCCTTGGCTGTGGTCGAGAGCCGCGCGCAACCCGTGGATGGCACCCAGACCCTGGTCTTCCTGCGCCACGCCGAGAAGCCCGGCGAAGGGCTGGGGCAGTTGAACTGCCAGGGACTCAACCGCGCCCTGGACCTCGCGACCTTGCTGCCCGAGCGCTTCGGCAAGGCTGACTACGTATTCGCCGCCAACCCTTCGCGGGGTGTCGAGGAAGGTAGCCAGGATGAGCGCTACAGCTATATCCGTCCGCTGATGACCATCAGCCCCAGCGCCATCCGCCTCGGCTTGCCGGTGAACATCGACTATGGCGCCAACGACACCGACGATCTGGCTGACGAATTACTCAGTATCAAGTACCGCAACGCGACGGTCTACACCGCCTGGTCCCGCGGTTATCTCCCGGAACTGATCAACACCGTGGCCGGCAAGGCCCTGGGTGAGGAGCGGGTGCTCAGTGAAGACTGGCACCGCGACGACTTCGATACCTTGTACGTGCTCACGCTGACCTGGCGCGATGGCAAGGCGACCCTGCTCAGCCGCAACGTGCGCCAGGGGCTCGATCACGGTGAGCCTGGCTGCCCGACCTGACCTGCTGTTACTGTCGGGCCATCAGGCCTGGACGGGAATGGATGCATGAACCAGCGGGTGACAGTGATCGGCGGCGGGGTGGTCGGCCTGGCGACGGCTTATGCGCTAGTGCGCGACGGCTGGCAGGTAGATCTGGTCGAAGCCCGTGAAAGCCTGGCCAGCGCCACAAGCTTTGCCAACGGCGGGCAACTTTCGTACCGCTACGTGGCGCCTCTGGCCGATGCCGGTGTGCCGTGGCAGGCGCTTGGCTGGCTGCTGCGGGGGGATTCGCCGTTGCGCCTGCGTGTGCGTCTGGACCCGGCGCAGTGGCATTGGCTGGCGGCTTTCGTCATGGCCTGCCGAACGTCCGTCAATCGCCGTAATGCCGCTCAGCTGCTGAGCCTGGCGCTCGAAAGCCAGGCGGCTCTGCAGCGTTGGCGCGAGCAGGACGGCCTCGATGATTTCGCCTGGCGGCGCAATGGCAAGCTGGTCGCATTCCGTACCCAGCGTGCATTCGACCACGGGCGCCAACACTTGCTCGATCCCGACAGCCAACGAACGCTGGATGCCGCCGAGCTGCGTGGACTCGATCCGGCGCTGGCCGATGCACCCTTCGTTGGCGGTGTGTTCACTCCGGGCGAGGAAGTCGCCGATTGCCACCGTTTCTGCCTGCGCCTGGCCGAGCGCCTGGAAGTGTCCGGGCAATGCCGGTTGCTGTTGGGGCGGCCGGTGACACGGTTGATCGCGCACGATGATCAGGTGCTGGCGCTTGATATGGGCAACGAGCGGCTGGAAGTGCAGCACCTGGTGCTCAGCGCCGGGCACCGTAGTGCTGGCCTGGCATTGCCGGGCTTGAATTTGCCGGTCTATCCCTTGAAAGGTTACAGCCTGACCGCGCCGATTGGCGCCGCGCATCGGGCGCCCGAGCTAAGTATCACCGACTACGAACGCAAGATCGTCTATGCCCGGCTGGAAGACCAACTGCGTGTGGCGGCGATGGTGGATATCGTCGGCTACGACGAATCGGTGGATGCCGGCAGGCTCGCGAGCATGCGACGGCTGGCCCGGGAAACCTTGCCCCGGGCCGCCGACTACGGGCAGGCGGTGGAATGGGCGGGCATGCGGCCGGCGACGCCGACCGGGGTGCCGATCATTGGCGCCACGCGGTATCGCAACCTGTGGCTGAACCTGGGGCATGGAGCCCTGGGGTTCACCCTGGCTTGCGGCAGTGCCGAGCGAGTGGCGAAGTTGTTGCGCTGACTGTGCTGACCTTAATTACTGGGCAAGTCGCATCGGCGCGCCGATGCGACTTGCCCCGCGATAGGCAGATCAGCGACCGAAGCGCATCGGCCAGCCCACCACCTTCTTCGCCCGCGGCGTGGCGTAGGTGCGCACCTTGGAGGTGCTCAGCCCCAACCTCACCAGCGACTCGGCAATGGTCACCGCAGCGCTCACGCCGTCTACCACCGGCACCCCGGTGCGCTGGCGGATCTGCTCGTCGAGCCCGGCCATGCCGCCGCAACCCAGGCAGATGACCTCGGCCTTGTCCTCGCGCACGGCCCGTTCGGCCTGCTCGACGATGGCTTCCACCGCGCGCCGTGGGTCGCTTTCCAGCTCCAGCACCGCCAGGCCGCTGGCGCGCACCGAGGCGCAGTGCTCGTATAGCCCGGACAGTTTCAGGCGGTCCTCGATCAGCGGCACGGTGCGGTCCAGGGTGGTCACCACCGAGTAGGCGTGGCCCAGGTACATGGCGGTGCTGGCGGCGGCATCGGTGATGTCCACCACCGGCACGTCCAGCAGCTCCTGCAGGCCTTCGCGGCCATGCTCGCCGTAGCCGGCCTGGATCACGGCATCGAAGGGCTGGTCGTAGGCCAGCACCCGGTCCATCACCGCGATGGCGGCCAGGTAACTCTCGAAATTGCCCTCCACCGACTCGGCGCCGAACCACGGGGTCAGGCCGACGATCTCGGTACCGGGCGCGGCCACGCTGCGCGCTTGCTCGGCAATGGCTTCGGTGATGGCTTCGGTGGTGTTGACGTTGGCGATCAGAATACGCATGACGGATCTCCCTGAATTCAGTGGCTGCTGTGGTCGACGGCGATGCATTCGCCGCTGACATCGAGGTATTGGCGGTGGCGTGGCGCGATCAGCAGGTAGACAGCGGCGGCGATGCCGGCACCGATCAGCCAGGAGAACGGCGCGATGCCGTGGAAGTTGGGCACCAGGGCCAGGATGATCGCCAGCAGCGCGGCCGGGATGAACGCGGCCACGGCGCGCAGGTTGATGCCGCGGGTGTAGTGGTAGGCGCCGGTGGGGTTCTCGCTGTACAGCTCGGGCACGTTGATGCGGCCCTTACGCAGCAGCCAGTAGTCGGCCATGATCACGCCGTACAGCGGGCCGAGCAGGGCGCCCAGGCCTGAGAGGAAGTACACGATCACCAGCGGGCTGTTGTACAGGTTCCAGGGCAGGATCAGCACCGCCAGGGTGGCGCTGATCAGCCCGGCGCGGCGGAAGTTCAGGTGGCGCGGCGCCAGGTTGCTGAGCACGAAGGCCGGGGCGACGAAGTTGGCCATGATGTTCACCGCCACGGTGACGATCAGGAAGGCCAGGCAGCCCAGCACCAGGAACGCGGTGTTGGGGATGCTGGCGACGATCTGCGTCGGGCTGTCGATGACCTGGCCGTTGATCTGGAACTGCGCGCCGCACAGCACCACGGTGATCGCCGCGAACACCAGGATGTTCACCGGCAGGCCCCAGAAGTTGCCGACGCGGATGGTCCTGCGGCATGGCGAGGAGCGGGCGAAGTCGCAGAAGTTGAGCACCAGGGTGCCGTAGATCGCCAGCCACAGCGCGCCGCCGGCGAAGATATTGCGCCACATTTCGTAGCCGCTCAGGGGCTCGGCGACCGACCAGGCGATGCGCGCATCGGCCTTGAAGTACATGAATACCGCCAGGCTCGCCACGGTCAGCAGGATCACCGGGCCGGCGAAAGCCTCGTAGCGGCGCACCATCTCCATGCCGTAGGCGAGGATCACCAGCTGCACCAACCAGATCGCCACGAAGCACACCCAGCCCAGGCTCGACAGGCCGAGTATGCTGTCGTGGTCATAGGCGGCCACCTGCGGCCACACGGCGGTCAGCAGCACCCGCAGCACCACCGAGGCCAGGTAGGTCTGGATGCCGAACCAGGCGATGGCGATCACTGCGCGGATCAGCGCCGGTATCTGCGCGCCATGGATGCCGAAGGCGATGCGGCTGATCACCGGGAACGGCACGCCGGTCTTCTGCCCCATGTAGCCGGACAGGTTCATGAAGAAGTACACCAGCGCCGCGCCGATCGCTAGCGATAGCAGGATCTGCCAGCCGCCCAGGCCGAGGGCGAACAGCCCCATGGCGAAGGAGTAGTTGGCGATGTTGTGCACGTCGTTGGTCCACAGCGCGAAGATGCTGTAGCCGCCCCAGCGGCGGCCTGCCAGTTTGGTCGGGGCGAGGTCGCGGTTGTGCAGGCGTGGGCTCAGTTCGAGATCGGCCGGTTGGCCTTCGAGGGTGGTGGTCGAGGGATGGGTGCTGGCAACGGAAAGTTCAGGGGCAAGGGGGAGGCTGCTACTCATTCCGGCGGCTCCTGATGCGTGTGACTGCGATGAGCGGGCGCTGGCGCACGGGCTCGCCATCTCGTCGGTGCAGGCGTTGGCATCACTGGGTTCTGGGCGCAACGGTCGCCGGTGGGGCGACGCTGCGGGTTCTTGTGTATTTATGTTTCGTAAAACTTGTATACAAAACACAAGCACACAAAAGCCAGTTCCATGCCA
Organism: Pseudomonas sp. BW16M2; assembly: GCF_014268865.1. Classification (NCBI taxonomy): domain Bacteria; kingdom Pseudomonadati; phylum Pseudomonadota; class Gammaproteobacteria; order Pseudomonadales; family Pseudomonadaceae; genus Pseudomonas; species Pseudomonas sp. BW16M2. Next base: position 46,145 of record NZ_JABWRI010000031.1, read on the forward strand.
GCAGGAGTGGGAATGCTAGTTAACCTTTATTTCGAATCTATCTATGGAAAAGGTAAGTAAATGAAAACATTGAACTATAAATTGACCTAGTGAACAGGTTTAAATTTTATAGTGTTGATTTAGTTGATCATTTGGTCAATTTTCTTGATGGGGATGTGTAACCTATTGGGGCGTTACCCCGATAGAGTGCACACAAAAATGGCACTAAACGTGACATTTGTGTGTACAAGTATTCATCTGGTTTGCTTCTCTGTCCTGCAGCTGCCGATTCGTCGAATCGAATAGTCTGCGCGCCTGCGCACCCAGGAAATCTGGTCGATGCCAGCCTCGCGCAAATGCTGTCTCAGCATGGAAAGCGCCTCTTTGACAGCGCCCCCCGGGAAACAGAAATCGATGACCCAGGCGCGTCCACCCTCATTCCATTCACTCGGGTGCAGCAGGAAGTTAGGGTCCTGGAGCAGACGTTGCTCGGTGTCGGGCGCCAGGTGCGCCCAGATGAGAAAGCCCCTCGGCGCACAGGTCGAGTCGAAGAGCATGATGATCTGTGCGTGCTCGATAGCGGGTGCGAGCCAGTAGTACAACGTGCGTATCTGGAAGCCTGAAGAGCGTCGGCAGCCGGCCATGACCATGGCGGCATGGCCCAGCATCGTTGCCTTGTCATTGAGCTTGGCGTCTCGGCAGCTGGTCTGCAGAGTGTAATGTTTGTTCATCTGTTTACCTCACGAGGCCAGGGTAGAAGTTCAATGCCTGCCTGATTTCTTCATGGCCTTCGGCTTTTGCCGACAACGCCTCCAGCGTCAGCGGGGTTGTTTCGCGCTCCGACAGGCTGAACCGGCCGGTTTGCGGGTTGAAGCAGATGGCTAGCGTGGCACTTGACCAGAATGGCAGGGCATCCGGCTGTTCGTGGCCGAGATTGAAGCGACCAGCCAGCAGCGCGTGGTCTTGCAGTGCATGCAAGGCCGCTCTTCGGTCGCCGACCGGTTCTGCATCGATAGCCTCGATAAGGCTCTGCAGATCATGCAGCACACGGTGGCTCCGGTTCAGCCGGGTGGCATTGATCAGCAGGGTGAGCTGGAGGTTATGGCGGTCTATGTTGTACTCGCCAGCCGCCTGCGCAACCCTGGTAAACAGCAGGTCGTAGCTTGAGCACAATGGGTCGGTCAGCGTGGCATCGCTCCCCAGCCAAGCCAGATCGCCATCTTTGCCGTTGCGCGACAGCAGCGCGTGAAAGAGTCGTCCAGTCCAGCGTTGATAACCGTCCCAGCCCGTGGTGTCGGCGATGGCGGTAACAGTGAAATCGTCAAGCGCCAGAATGCGCTGCAGTGCAGTGGCAAAGGCGTTGAGTTCCGGGGTGTTCTCCAGGCGGCGCAACAACCAGAGTGGGAATCCGGCCTGGGCGACCTGATACAGATTCAGGTAATGGCTGTAGCGTTGGTTGAATTGCTCAAGGGTCTTTTGCCAGAGGTGTAGCGACACCTCGTTGTCCACGACTGCGTACTTGCCCAGGTAGTAGCACAGGCTCTGCAGGCTCTGCAGGGCAGGCAGGTATTCGCTGTTGAAGCGGTCGATGCTGGAGCGGTCACCATTGATGAAGTGAGTGAACAGGCAAATGCCGCTCAGGTCCAGCCAGCCACCGGTCAGGGAAACGTTGGATGCACTGACATTGAAATGGATGATGTGCTTGGCGCGCGCGGCCGCGAACTGCTCGGCGTAGCGCCCGGCCAACTCGACCAGGCCATTTTCCAGGCGTTGTTCGAGTGAGGGTATTGGCGTTGTCGAGGCTCGTGTTTGGGGAAGGAACTCGACGAGCCGTTGAATGGCCTGTTTCACCCGTAGGGCATCTTCACCCAGGCCATCCAGGCGCTGCTGTCTGAAGTAGATGGACCTGATGAAATGCGCCGGGCGCACAACCGGCTGGCGAACCAGCAGGCCGCGTTTCAGCGTCCCGCGCCAGGTGTCATAGGTCAGGCCGGTGTCGAGGATGGCAATGGTTCTTGTCGCCCCGAAAGGCAGCACCGACGCGATGATTTCTGCCCACACCGACTCATAGAGTGCGGTGGTCAACGACAAGTTGCCATCACCATGTCCCGCATCCACATCGTGACCTACCAGCGGATTGGCCCCAAGTCCCTTGAGTTGCCACACTCCATCAAAACCACAGCGTGCGCCGCCGCCGTTGCTGAGAATGCCGTCGCCGCCGTAACGTTCAGCCATGAAGGTCTTGCGTATTGCATTGGCACGCCGGGACACGGTATCGGTCCGGATCATGTAGCTGTAAGAAGCCAGCAAGTCAGCCGAGGTCTGCTGTTCACACAGCGCCTCGTTAAGATAAATAACTTCGCAACCCTCGATATATTCCGTTTCAAAAGGGACGAATACTTCGTGCAACTCGTTGAGTTGCGCCACTTCATTGTCTGGGGCGATCATCTGGACGGAACAAGTTCTGGCAATTAGTCGAGGCGTGTCAAGGCCGGGGAGGCCCGCTACGGCGCGCGGCTCTGCAAGGCGGGCATGTTGACGTTTATACCCTGCTGGCATGCCAAAGTGCCACCCTACAGGTGTAGGATGGCCTGCGCTTCAAGAATGTGAATAATTACGTATTGCCTGCGGCTTTGTGTTGAAGCGAGGGCGGGGGTTCGTTTGATGTGCTGAACAGTATGGCCAATTCAATGCGGCTGCCAACATTCAACTTTTTGAATACCGAGGACAAATGGTCCCTGACGGTGTGTTGGCTGATACCCAGTTGTTGCCCGATTTCCTTGTTGGTCAACCCTCTCGATAAGCAATGAATAACGTCGTGTTCTCGTTCCGTGATGTTCAACGCATGTTTCCTTTGTGTTGCGGTTGCCGAATGTCAGGCGGCGGATGACAAAGTCAAGTGGCTCTGTGTGCTGTCCTGTTCATGGTGGGGGAGGACGAGCGACGGCGTCAAAAATTTAGTTGGGCCGCACATGATTTTTGCTTGTTGTCCTTTGAGGGCACCTTCGTAATCAAGTCGACCCGCTGAGGTCGGGCCCGGTGTGAAGCCACCCGGCCAGGTAAAGGATGACTGCGTGACAGGTAAGGCCCCCTTGTTTCGAACCGAAGCGCTGGCTGCGCGACAGAGCACCTGGCTGGGTGACATCGTGCTGGTCAGGCCTGTTTCCTTCACCGTGATGACAGTCGTGGCGTTGTTGCTCGCGCTGATGGTCGTCAGTTTTTTCTTCTATGGCAGTTATACAAGGCGTAGCACCGTTCCTGGCCAGCTGGTGCCGTCGTCCGGACAGTTGAAAATTCATTCGTCGCAGTACGGTGTCGTGCTGGAACGTTACGTCGAGGAAGGGCAGCAGGTAGAGCAGGGCGGGCGGCTGTTCCTGATTTCCAGTGAGCGCTCGGTCGACTCGGGGCCTGTCCAGGCAGAGGTCAGCGATCAGCTTCAGGGCCAGCGTCGTTCCCTGGAGGAAGAGCTGCGCAAGCAGCAGCAACTGCAGGTTGAGGCGCGGCAGAGTCTGGATAGCAAGCTGCGAAGCCTCACTCAGGAACTGGACACGCTGGCGCAGCAGATCGCCAGCCAGCAGCGGCTCGTGCAGCTGGCCGGCAATGCGGCCGAGCGCTATCAGGGGCTCATGGACAAAGGCTATATCTCCATGGACCAGCTTCAACAGCGCCAGGCCGAGCTTCTGGGGCAGCGCCAGAGTCTTCAGGGCCTGGTGCGCGAATCGACCGTGCTCAGGCAGCAGTTGGTCGAGCGACAGCATGAACGGGCAGGGCTGGAGGCGCTGCATGGTAATCAGCTGGCCAGCATTCGCCGATCGCTGTCGTCGGTGCAGCAGGCGCTGATCGAAAGCGAAGCCAAGCGCTCGCTGGTCATTACGGCACCCCAGCCAGGCGTGGCCACCGCCATCCTGGTGGGGCCGGGGCAGGTGGTGGATAGTTCGCGCGCGCTGATGAGCCTGGTACCGGCGGATGCCAACCTGCAGGCAGAGCTATATGCCCCCAGCAAAGCCATTGGCTTTATCCAGGCGGGCGATGCGGTACTGCTTCGCTACCAGGCCTACCCCTATCAGAAATTTGGCCAGCACCATGGCCAGGTCATATCGGTGTCCAGGACCACGCTTTCCGCTGCCGAGCTTGCCAATGTGGTCGGGAGCGTGCCCGGCCTGGGAGGCAACGGCGAACAGATCTATCGCATTCGCGTGGCGATCGATAGGCAGTCGGTGCAGGCGTACGGGGAGTCCCGGGCATTGCAGGCCGGCATGCTGGTCGAGGCGGATGTGCTGCAGGAAACCCGGCGTCTTTACGAGTGGGTGCTCGAACCGCTCTACAGCCTGACGGGCAAACTCTAGGAATGGACGCATGAACTACATCGACGCCATCACCCCGAGCCTGGGACGCCGTCTTCCGCTGATCCTGCAGACCGAGGCCACCGAGTGCGGACTGGCCTGCCTGGCCATGATCGCAGGCATGCACGGCCATCATACGACCCTGATGGAGCTGCGCCGGCAGTTCAGTGTTTCGCTCAAAGGCATCACCCTCAGGCAACTGATGCAGACTGCCGAGCGCCTCAACCTGGGCACCCGTGCGGTCAGGCTGGAGCTGAGCGATCTGAACAAGCTCAAGCTGCCCTGTGTGCTGCATTGGAACTTCAACCATTTCGTGGTGCTCAAGGCTGTCCATGGGCAGCACCTGACCCTGCATGATCCCGGTCAAGGGGTGCGGCAGCTGAGCTTTGCCCAAGCCAGCGAATGCTTTACCGGTGTTGCCCTGGAGGTATGGCCCGAGCAGGGTTTCGAGCAGCAGGCCGCCAAGCCCCGGTTGGGCTTGACCAAGATGCTCGGCCGTGTGAGCGGGCTGTACCGTGGCTTGGCCCAGGTGCTGCTGTTGGCGCTGGTGCTGGAAGTGTTCTCGCTGGTCAGTCCGTTCCTGTTGCAATGGACCCTCGACAACGTGGTGGTCACCCAGGACCGTGATCTGCTGACCACGCTGATGATCGGCTTCGGCCTGTTGCTGTTGATGCAGCAGCTGGTCAGCGCCACGCGCGCCTGGGTCATGATGCACATGAGCACGTTGCTCAGCGTGCAGTGGCGGGCAAACCTCTTCACTCACCTGCTGCGTCTGCCGATCCAGTACTTCGAGAAGCGTCACCTGGGTGACGTGGTGTCCCGCTTCGGGGCTGTCGATCAGATTCAGCATACGCTGACCGCGGCGTTCTTCTCGGCGATACTCGACGGCCTGATGACTGTCGCCACCCTTGTGTTGATGTTTCTCTACAGTCCGTCGCTGGCGATGATCGCTGTACTGGCGATGGTGGCCTATATCCTGGTTCGCTGGGCGTGGTATGGCCCACTGCGCCGTGCCAGCGAGGAACAGATCGTTCATGCGGCACGCCAGCAGAGCCATTTCCTCGAAACGCTGCGAGGGGTACGCACGCTCAAGCTGTTCCAGCGTCAAGGCGAGCGGCGCTCCACCTGGCTCGGGTTGTTGGTGGCCCAGATCAACGCCGGATTGCGCACGCAGAAACTGCAGTTGCTCTATACCCAGCTCAACGCGCTGATCTTCGGCCTGGAGAATCTTTGCACCATCGGTCTAGGTGCATCGCTGGTCATGGACAATCACTTCACGGTGGGCGTGCTGATGGCGTTCATGGCGTACAAGGGGCAGTTCGTCAGCCGTGTAGCTAGTCTGGTAGATCATCTGTTCGAACTGCACATGTTGCGTTTGCAGGGCGAGCGGCTGGCCGACATCGTCATGCACCCCCCCGAGGAACAGCGGGACGCCCCTCAGAGCGTGGACTGGCCCGCGCGCCAGATGACCATCGACATCCAGGGCTTGAGCTATCGCTACTCCGAGCACGAGCCGCTGGTGCTCGATGGCATTGACCTGCGCATTGCGCCCGGGGAGTCCGTTGCCATCACCGGTGCCTCTGGGTGCGGCAAGAGTACCTTGGTGAATGTGTTGCTGGGGATATTGCCGCCCACCAGCGGACAGATTCGCATGGGCGGACATGAACTGCGCCAGCTGGACATGGCGTCCTGGCGCGGGCGGATTGGCACGGTGATGCAGGACGACTGCCTGTTCGCCGGCTCGCTCGCGGACAATATCACCTTCTTCGAATCGAGCCCCGACCTGGAGTGGGCCATGGAATGCGCGCGCATGGCGGCCATTCATGCCGAAATCATGGCCATGCCGATGGGCTACAACACCTTGGTGGGCGACATGGGCACGGTGCTGTCGGGGGGGCAGAAGCAACGCTTGCTGCTGGCCAGGGCACTGTACAAGCGGCCGGATATCCTCATCCTCGACGAGGCGACAAGCCATCTCGATGTGGCCAGTGAGCAGCGGGTCAATGCTGCGGTGCGGGCACTCGCCGTGACCCGAATCATCGTTGCCCACCGTGCCGAGACGATTGCCTCGGCAGATCGGGTGGTGCGTCTTGAAGCGGGGCGGGTAGTGCTCGATCAGCGCGGGACGATGCTGTCGTCGGATCTGGGCGAAGCCGTTACGCCATGAGTGCAGCTGTTTTCAACCGCTGCTTGCTGGCGTTTCTGTGCTCATGGGCGTCCTGTGCCGCTGCACTGGATGTGTTCTCGACTGTCGACACCGTGGCACCCGGGGCCGTGCTCGAAGGCGCAGGCCTCGGGGCGGCATGCGTCGACGCGGCACTACCGGAGGTACTCACCCTGGAGGTAATGGTCGAGCGGGTGTTGTGCCATGATCCCCAGGTTCGGCAGGCTTGGGCGCAGGCCAAGGCTCAGGCGGCGCAGGTTGGGGTAGCGCGCTCGGCGTACCTGCCCAAGCTTGATGCCACCGCCACCTACAGTCGTGGGCGCAACGACACCCGTTATGAGGAGACGGATTCATCGGTCCACGGGCGTCAGCGTCAGCTCGACCATCGTCTGCAGCTGAGCTGGGTGCTGTTCGATTCCGGCCGGCGTGAAGCTGACCTTCGCAATGCGCGGCAGTTGCTGGTTGCGGCCAATGCGAATCAGGATGAACGCTTGCAGGACGCCTTTGTGCGGGCAGCCAGTCTGTACTACGACGCGTTGGCCGCCCAGGACAGGCAGCGGGCCGCTGAGCGGGTCGCCGCGCTAGCAGCTGAAAACCTCAAGGATGCAAGCGCCAAGTTCGACGCAGGTGCTGCAGCGTTGAGCGATCGTCTTCAGGCGCAGACTGCTTATTCGCAGGCCCGCCTGAATCTGGTTCGTGGCCAGGGGCTGGTGCGCGATGCCAAGGGTCAGATGGCCATGCGTATGGGGATGGCGCCGCAGACGCGGCTCATGCTGGCGCAAACGCTGACACGACGGCCGGATACCGCCTTCGTCAAGGACCTGGCCGCACTGCTTGAGCAGGCAGGCAACGACCATCCTGCGTTGATCGCCGCCAAGGCGAAGCTGGAGGCGGCAAAGGCAGTCGTTGTCGAGCGTGAGGCTGCCGGTCGCCCGTCGTTGTCGTTGATTGCCTCGCTATCGGATGTAAAGACCCATCAGGCCATGGATTACAGCGGTGATAGCCATATTCGTGACAACAGCGTTGGCCTTCAGGTCACCATCCCGCTGTTTGAAGGGTTCGGGCGCACCTATCAGGTTCGGGGTGCCCGGGCCAGGGTTCAGGTTCAAGAGGCAGAACTGGCGGATGCTCGGCAGCGAGTGGCGCTGGAGCTGTGGGCCAGTTACCAGTCCCTGGGGATCGAGACCCAGGCACTGGACAGAACCGCCGAGTGGGTGGAGCAGGCAATGCTCGCCTTGCAAGTGGTCCAGGGTCGTTATCGCTCTGGAGTGGGCAGCATGATCGAGCTGCTCAATGCTTCTTCCGCTTATGCAATGGCGGAGCAGGAGCATACAGCGACATTAAATCGTTGGCAGCTCGCGCGTTTGCGACTGGTGGCGAGTTTGGGGCGCCTGGGGTTCTGGGCGCTTTGATGGCTGTCATTGACAGGTCTGGCAAGTGGTACCTGGATATGTCGTCTGCGGGGCTGGGGGAGCAGCGGCGCGTGAGCCTGATGGAGCCTCGGCCATTCCTGGCCGGGCTTCAGGACTGGCAATGCACATGAAAGCCGATAACCGTTCAGGCTGCGAGGATGAGGTAATGGCAGATTTTTCGTTTCATGAGTTTTTCAACATTTTTGCCTGGGGGATGATAATGCTGGCGCTGTCGCGTCTACTCATAGAAGGGTTTGAGCGCATTGCTCGGCGTAGTGTGCCTCAGCCACTCAAGGTCGCCATCATGCTCCCGATGACGAGCTCGCTTGCTTTGCTCTGTGCTGCGTTGTTTCCATTCCCAGTATAGCAGGAGTGCCGAGCTTGCGTGTGAGCAACACGCGGGGTAACGAGCGTCAGCAGATTGTAGCCTGGGCGTAGTGTCGGCGCTGTTCAGGCCAGCCTGCAATGAGATTTCTGGATCAGCTGTCGAGCACAGGAAGGGTGGGCCTGAAGTAATAACGGGGGCGTCAGGCGGTTTGCGGCTGCTGACCGGTCAGCAGCTCTCGAGAATCAAACCGATGTGCTTTGAATAAGAGCAGGGGTAGCAAGGACTTTCTCAAGCTCGGCATGCGGGCCTTTGAGCTTAAGCCGCGTGTCATGGATTTCGATAAGGATTTTTTCGCTTTTACAGCGATGAAGCAGGCTGAACATTTTCTTCTTTTTCACAAACTCGCCACTGTCGTTTCGCGTGTAGCCAATGTTTTCAAGCGCGCTGTTTATCACGGTAGGGTCGGTCCCGGCTGCAAGCTCAAGCTGGGAAAGGGCGTTGTCGTGATACATGTTTTTTGTGGTTATTATCAGGAATGCCAAGATGCCGCAAAGTGCGGCCCCGGTCAGAAAGTGAGATGTCAGGCCGGTTTTTTGTAGCGCCAGAAATACCAAGGTTGTCAGAGCGATATTGGCAAGGATGTTTTCGCCCAAGGCCAATATCTTCAAGGGGTCTGCAGAGATCTGTTCGCTAAGTTTGGCACGTTTCAGTGTGTGGTGCATATTAACGGCTCGCAGTCATTGCTGTTGTTTGTTCTTTTAGGTAAACGACGCACGACCGTCGTGCGCCGAGTGTATCATGCGTGAATCAGGCGCCGCTTGTCTGTGGGAAGAATGAAGTGCCCCTGAACGGCGACGGGTCCCACGCCTTGGCAGCATCCTTCACGGTATTGTATGCGGCTCCCCCCGCCACAGCGCCTGCGCCGCTACCCAGAGCGGCGCCACCTACCGGGCCCAGTCCGGTCCTGGAGCCGATAGCTGCGCCTAAGGCACCTCCCAGTGTGGAGCCGACGTTCTCCATGAAGGTTGAACCGGCATCGGCGCCGGAAACCTGAGCCACTTCATATTCGGTGAGATCTCTCATCGCTTAAATCATCCTGTGCGAGATTGTAGGTGTTGTTGTCCTGGATAGGTCTCACGATATGCCATCAGTCGTGAGTACTGATGTTATCAGCGATGCGGCATAGGGCCATCCCTACACCTGTAGGGTGTCGGGGGCGACAGGGTACCGATAGACTTGATATCAATGATGGCTATGGGCTTTCTATTGTCGGTCGATAATGATGTGCAGAGTGGGTGGCATCAAGTCCTAGGCTCTGTACGAAATGTATCTGCACTCGCCCATACTGCGTTGAAACGGGGCTCGGAATGCTCATGTACTCCAGTACACTCCGCTTCCTCCCCCCGTTTCGCCTTGTCTGGCCTTCGCGCAGACACATTTCGTACAGACCCTAAAGGATGTGCGGAGTATGCTTTGGAGAGCACGCTATGAAGGGCTTTTTTACGATGGTTGCAACTATATCCATCGGGGTGATAGCGGGCGCGCTTGCCGACTATTGGATGGTTAATGTCTACATGAAATACGCTTTAATGGCAGTCGTCATCACTGCTTCCCTTCGTGTATTAAGTTGAATGGGGTCTCCGGGTGGTTGTTGACTGTTGGGGCGGTCTACGGAATAGCTCGGGCTGACTAGTGCAAGTGGCGCGTAGCCTGGCCAAAAAAGAGTTCTATTGGTTGTCGGGGGCGATCGAAGGTCTGGAGTATGCAGGTTGGTGTACGAGGACAGGATTGTCCGTGCCGTATCCATAGGGGGATGTATACCCCGCCAATAATAATTTATTAGTCGTGATGCCGATGAATCCAAAAAACACCATGGGGTGTGATGTCGCCCCTGAAAAAGCTTCATTTTACCGTAAAGTTTATTTGGTAGTAGCCCTGTATTGGAGAAGCGAAGAGAAACTGTTTGCTTGGTGTTCGCTGGTCGCGCTGCTTGTGCTGTCCCTTCTGGCCGTGGGCACTGCGCTGGCGATTAATGAATGGTACAAGCACTTCTACAACGCCATCCAGGAACTCGATGCCTACGCCTTCTATCGGCTTGTAGTGGTCTTCATTGTCATCGTGCTGTTCTCGGTGCTGCGTTCGGTATTGATCACTTATTGGGTCGATGTTTTTGCGTTGAGATGGCGCCGCTGGCTGACCAATCATTACTTGTCTGCATGGGTCGTTGAGTCGCAGCGCCCCGATCAGGTCGAGCGGCAGGTCGACAATCCTGATCAGCGCATAGCGGAGGATATCAACAAGTTTACGTTCGAGACCATCGACCTGGCATGCGGTTTGTCCTACACCTTGGCCAGTGTCGTGTCGTTCAGCGTGGTGTTGATCAGTATTTCCGGTAGTGCCCAGATGTGGGGCTTGAACATTCCTGCCTACATGTTCTGGGTCGCCATTCTTTATGCGTTTCTGGGCACCTATATCAGCCAGAAAATCGGTTTCAAGCTGGTCTCCTTGAGCAATAATCAGCAACGCTCGGAGGCGGATCTGCGTTATTTCCTGATCCGTTTTCGCGACAGTTCCAACGAGCACGCGATCTCGCGTGCTCGTCATGGCGAGAAAGAGCGGATCAGTGAGAAGCTCGATGTCAGCGTGGCGAACATGCGCCGTACCATCAATGTGAAAATGCGTCTTTCCCTGTTTACCGAGAGCTACAGCCAGCTGTCGCTGGTGTTCAGCAGCTTGTTGGCTGTTCCGCGTTTCTTTTCCGGCGCCATCATGTTTGGCGACGTCATGCAGATCAACTCGGCATTCGGCAATCTTTGCGGGAACCTGAGCTGGTTCATCAATGCCTATCACCGTCTGGCCGACTGGAAAGCCACGACGGACCGTTTGATCTCGTTCGACGGGGCCTTGGCCGAGCGTTCCGAAACCCATCGCGAAGCGCATGGGCATGGCACTGTCTTTGCCAAGTAACCTGATTCCAGGAAGGCGTGATCAGAGGTGTTCGACATGTTAGTGCAGTCTGCCCTGTCGTCATTGTTTGCAGGGGCAAGTGAGGTGGGGGTTGCGGGTACCTTCCAGTTCGTGTTCTCCGGGCAGGAACATTTTTGGGTGAGTCCACCGGCTTGCACCGAGGTCAATCCGGGCCTTCATCCAGATGCAGATGTCACTATCGCCATGGAGGCGTCGGTGTTTCTCGCCATCATGCGTGGTCAGTCCGATATTGAAGCGCTATTTGCCCAAGGACGGCTGAAAATCGAAGGTCGTATTGGTCTGGCTACGTTACTTCCACGTTTGGTCGGTCGATCATTGCACGCTGGCGACGGGGCGAAGGTGGAGATGGATCGGCGCTACCCGGCTCAAGCTCGTTTCAGCGAGCAGCTATCGGCTCGCCTGGACATGCAGGGTGGGATCGAGCGGCGTTGCGCACGGCAGCTGTCCGTCGAGGAATTCACAACCAGGTACCGGACAGTCGGCAGACCATTGGTACTTAGCTCGGCGCTTGACGATTGGCCGCTGGCAAAGATGTCTATGGGACAAGCCCTGGAGCACTTCGTCGATGTGCAAGGGATCAGTCGACACGGGGACTATGCTGGCCACGCGTTCTCTTCCGGGCGAGAGTTCAGGACCACCAGGATTCTGGATTTTGTCACCGAAATGGAGCAGGCGGCTCAAGTGAGCGGGGGCGAACCTGGGGCGTACATGGGAAACAACCAGGTACCGCAGCAATGGCTCGACCTGATCAGGTTTCCCGAGTTGTTCGACCGCTCACTGTACATTACACCCCGTTTCTGGTTGGGGCCGAAGGGGACACTGACACCCCTTCACCGCGATGACACCGACAATCTGTTTGCCCAGGTGTGGGGGGAGAAATTGATGCTGCTGGCCGCACCCCATCACCGGGAAGCCCTGGGTAGTTGGGCGACTTCACCGGATGGCGGGCTGGAGGGGTGTGATTTCAATCCAGACAAGCCGAACTGGGAGGACTTTCCGACCGCCCGGAGTGTGGATTTTCTTCCTGTTCGACTAGGGCCAGGTGACCTCCTGTTTCTACCGGAGGGCTGGTTTCATCAAGTCACCTCACTGAGCACATCATTGTCTATCAACTTCTGGGCCCATTCCCTGCGCGCCAGGCGAGAAACCGAGATTGGCTGAGTTTATCCCGGCAGCAGGAGTCTTGGTGCTGCTTGAAAGTGTTGTGTCAAATTACTTCGTGCTAAGTAGAAGGATGAGTTCTATGCGGTTGGTAACGCCTAATTTGTTGGTGACCGAGGATATGTGATCCCTCACGGTGTGGGGGCTGATCCCAAGCAGGCGTCCAATCTGTTTGTTCGTCATGCCTTTGCATAAAAGATGGGTGACCTCCTGCTCGCGCTTCGTGATATTCAAGAGTCACTCCTTGTCTTCTCTGAATGGTTCAGTATCCCAAGAAATCTTGTTGTGCTTGCGGTGATGTGTCGTTGCTTGCCTGCAATAACCTGGGTGGGGCTGTTGGGATAGAGGTGCGAGCAGATAAAATTCCTCAGTGTCAGTCGAGGAAGTTTGAATGTGTTATTCTAATATTTAGTGCTTCAAGTGTTGTCGCCAGGTTGACTTGTTGTTCTCTTTTGGGCGTCAGTTGGCGTGTTTTCGCTAAGAATCTAGCAAGATTAATCCGGGGTTTATTTAGGATAATTCCTAAATTATAAGCTCGCAGACAGGCTTCAGGGGGCGCCAGGAAAGCTCTCCTTCACGTGATTGCGAGGATGCTGCGACCATGAGGCAAAGGGTAAAATTTATTATCACTGCGCTAATCTCGACCTATCCGCAGACGACTAGATTCCTTCGCGGATCAGGTCGCCATCACCAAGGAACTGGAGCGGTGCGACAGTTCAGCGAAAAAAAGCGTCAGCTCTGGAGCTAGGAAGTAGGAAGGAAGAGGCATGCCAGATATTTTCAAATTGTTATAACGTAACATTTGATGGCTCGAAAATACTCCTGGTACGACAATGTCATCAATGAGCAAGATGTTTCAAGATGTTTCAAATTTGCACCTTTGAACCCAGGCTTTTCAAGGTGTTCGACGTTAGAGTTGCAGCGCCTATGAGATCAAGCGCCGCAAGGCCGTTCATACATCTATTTCGGGCCAGTCAATCCTGTGCCATTACAGGGTCCGCCTTGTGGGTACCACGCGGTTTCAGCGTGGGTACCACTGGCGCCTCATCTGTCTCAAGCCATGCACCAAGGCGGGCAACCATGGCCTGACAGGTTCGGCACGTTGCAAAAATGTAGAAGCGGCCTTGCATCGCGCGGGCGGCGCTTGATCTCATAGGCGCTGCAAGGCATTCGGCGGACACCTGGCGGCCCTTACTCGATCAATAGCCCTAGCGCCCAAAGACCTTGAAAGGGATGGGCTTGAAGGTGCAACAAAAAACTCACGAATCTTTATTCAGGGGGCGAGTGGTGCGACGAAATAGATCCAAGACGGTCCGCTTGTGGTAACAAAAATGCGCGAGCAAATAGGCTACCAAGACATTGAACATCACCACCGCGAGACTGCTGAGGGACGCTTCGGTAATTGGCATTTGTTGGTTGAAATGCAAAGCCAGCGAATTCGTCAGAAAAATCAATGAACACACAGTGATGATTCGTCGATACTTGTGCACCACGAATGCAGGTAAAATCACTGCTATGCACAAGCATCCCCAAAGGCCATTTAAAATGGCCAGCGAATCAAAAATCATAAGATACCTTTCATGCGCCATTATCAGATTACCCAAGCCCCTGTGCCAGTTTTTCAAGGCTCACAGAGACTTGGGGTAGGGTGCGCGCGGTAGCTCATGGTGTGCTGTGTTGGGTTGATCAATCAAGCCCGAATAATGTCACAACTCGCGAGGCTAGAAATAGGCCGAGTAATGCAATGGTTGGGACGGCAAACATGAGTAACCACTTGCCCTCGATGTTGATGTTGAACTTGGTGGAGAGGATGTTGGTCGCGATTTTTACCGTAAGGGCTAAAAAAAGAGTTATAAGTAAGGTCAATGCGATCAGCATGTTTTTCTCGTTGGTCCGATGTTGGCTAGCTATACCCTGCACGCCGCTACTCGATCTCCCAGTACAGCGTCTAAAACGAGATCGCTACCTCTTTGGTAACGATCTCTCTATCACCAACTTCTAGGCGCCGCTACTCAAGCGCCCAGAGTTCCCCCCGATCACCCCTACTCCATACCAAACGCCCGCGCCGCCAATAGTGCCTGCCACGCTCGCCGCTGGCCCCAAAATGGCCCCGGCCAGCGCCCCACCTCCAACGGCGGCAGCGAATTCGGTCGCACTGAATTTTCCGCCGCCGGTTACGGAACCGACGTAAGCTGCGCCACCGTATACGCCACCTACAATGGCGCCAGGAACACCGAAACCACCACCAGCCGCTTCAGCTTCTTCAATTGTTATCTCTCGCATTCTAACTTCCTTGGTAGAGTTGAGTAAGGGTTTGCCGAATAAATTCTCAAATGTCTCGCTAGCAAACCAGGGTAAAGGGTTCTCTAGTTTAACAGTTATGTCGATTTGCACCTGTCATGGTCTGGGCGAGACAGTGTAAGGTTTCGAGGCGTTTGGAATTTTCGGATGAAAGTCTCTTGCAGGCAATCCCTACAAATGTAGGGTGGGATTTCAACTGTAGATCTACATGTCGTACAAGATTTTTACGTTGTACGTGGAAATAGCGGGGCTGTTCTGGACTGGCGCCGCTATCGGGAGGTAGGTAAGTCAGCTCATTAATTAAGCATTAGTTCCAAGTGGCTAGCGCCACGAGTGCGCTTCGACAACGCTAGTTTACTGTGTCGGAAATAAGCTGTTCACTTTTGGCGGCATCTTGAGTGCCCGGCCAGCGTTGCCGCTCCTCGCCATAGCCCTTCTATGACTCGTCGCAGCGCCTTGGCCGGACACCTAAGCCACTCGCCAAAGTAGAACGTAGTTCCGAGACAGGACATTACGCTCTGTACGAAATGTATCTGCACTCGCCCATACTGCGTTGAAACGGGGCTCGGAATGCTCATGTACTCCAACACACTGCGCTTCCTACCCCCGTTTCGCCTTGTCTGGCCTTCGCGCAGACACATTTCGTACAGACCCTAATCCATCGGCGGCAACCGCCGCTTCACCGGCGTCTTCTTGATGATCGCCGTGTTGGTCTCGGCCAGCACGTTGAGGCGGTCGAGCAGCGTGTCCAGTTGCTCCATCGAGCGCACATGCAGGCGGGCGATGAAACAATCCTCGCCAGTGACTTTGTCGCATTCGGTGAACTCGGGAATGGCGATGATTTGCCGCTCCACCTCCTGCAACTGTCCCGGCAGCGGGCGAATCCGTACGATCGCCTGCAACTGGTAGCCGAAACAGCGCGGGTCCACCTCCACCGTGTAGCCGCGCAGCACGCCGCGCTCCTCCAGGCGGCGCAGGCGCTCGCTGACACTGGGCGCCGACAGTCCGCTGATCTGCGCCAGGGCCTTGAGCGAGCGGCGCGAGTCTTCCATCAGGGCGTTGATAAGCAACTGGTCGATTGCATCGGTCATGGCAGCCTCGTTAGGTGATTTTCAAGATGTGCCTTGATAGTAAAGGCGAGAGCACCGATATGCCTTGGTTATCCGCTGGAAGGTCGCCCTCGACCCTCCGCATACTGTGCCCATCGTCGACAGGAGGTGTGAGATGGACAATTCGCTGCGCCGTGGCTCGCTGGAAATGATCGCCGCCATGCTGATCTCCGGGACCATTGGCTGGTTCGTGCTGGTGTCCGGGCAGCCGGTGCTGGAAGTGGTGTTCTGGCGCTGCGTGTTCGGCGCCGGCACCTTGTTGCTGATCTGCTCGGCCATGGGCTTTCTCAAGCCGGGCGTGCTGACCCGCGCCACCTTCCTGCTGGCGGTGGCCAGCGGGGTGGCGATCGTCGGCAACTGGGTGCTGCTGTTCGCCTCCTATTCGCGGGCTTCGATTGCCATCGGCACGGCGGTGTACAACGTTCAGCCGTTCATGCTGGTGGGCCTGGCCGCGCTGTTTCTCGGCGAGAAGATCACCCCGGCCAAGCTGACCTGGTTGAGCGTGGCGTTCCTCGGCATGCTGGCCATCGTCAGCGCCCATGGCGCGGGGCAGGCCAGTGGCGACGAGTACCTGCTGGGCATTGTCCTGGCGCTGGGCGCGGCGTTTCTGTATGCCGTGGCGGCGTTGATCATCAAGCGCCTGACCGGCACGCCGCCGCACCTGATCGCGCTGATCCAGGTGAGCACCGGCGTCTTGCTGCTGGCACCCTGGGTGAAGCTTGGAGGATTGCCGGGTGAACTGCCGGCGCTCGGTAGCCTGGCGACGCTGGGGATCGTGCATACCGGGTTGATGTACGTGTTGCTGTACAGCGCCATCCAGCGCCTGCCCACGGCGTTGACCGGGGCGCTGTCGTTCATCTACCCGATCGCGGCGATCCTGGTCGACTGGGTGGCCTTCGACCATCGCCTGGCGCCGGTGCAGTGGCTGGGCGTGGGTCTGATCTTACTGGCGGCGGCGGGCATGCAGCAGGGCTGGTGGTTCCGGCCGGCCAGCGGCCGCGGCGTGGCAAGGCCTGAATGAGGTTCAGTTTGTAAGATCGGCGTGGTCTTGGCGTGTAACAGCCTCAAGGTGCTGAGCGGCAATCGGCTTCAACCCGTTGGGGCTGCTTTGCAGCCCTTTCGCGGCACAAGGCCGCTCCTACAGGGGATGCGCCTCCTGTAGGAGCGGCCTTGTGCCGCGAAAGGTCCGCAAACGCCGACTGCTCAGTTCAACCAGCTCAACGCCGGCCCCTGGGGCACGATCCGGGTCGGGTTGATGTGGTTGTGCGAGTAGTAGTAATGCAGCTTGATATGCGCCATGTCGATGGTGCGGTAGATCGCCGGGATCTGCGTCAGGCGTACCAGGTACTGGTATAGCGCCGGGTACTCGGCCAGGGTCTTGTGGTTGGTCTTGAAGTGCACGTAGTACACCGCCTCGTAGCGGATCAGCGTGGGCAGCAGGAACAGGTCCGACAGGCTCAGCTTGCCGCCCACCAGGTACGGCTGCTTGCGCAGCCGGTGCTCGAGGGTGTCCATGGCCGCGAAGAACTGCTGGAAGGCCTGGTCGTAGCTCTCCTGGTCCGGGGCGAAGCCCATGTGGTAGACCATGCGGTTGATGTTGGTGTGCAGCCACTGGTTGAGCTCGACGATGTCGCAGCTGGAGCGGTCGGGCACCAGGTCGATCGGAGTCTTGGCCAGGGGCAGCAGGCGGGTGGCCATCTGCAGCGCCAGCTCCGCCGAATCGTTGTGCACGATGCGGTTCTGCTGACGGTCCCAGAGCACCGGCACCGACTGGTTGCCGGTGAAGCCCGGGCGCGAGCGCTCGTACAGGCTCGACAGCAGGGTGACGTCCTTGTGCAGCGGGTCCTGGTCGTGCTCGTCGAACTCCCAGCCCTGGTCGTGGCGGCGCGCCGCCACCGAGGTGACGTCCAGCGCGTCTTCCAGGCCCAGCAGGCTCTGCACCAGGTGCACCCGGTGCGAGAACGGGCAGGCGTGGGAGATGTACAGGTGGTAGCGGTTGGGCTCGGCCACCAGTTCGCTGAGGAACAGCTCCTGGACCGACGGGTTGTCTTGGCTGCGGGTCATCTTACCTCCCTACGGCGGTGGCCAGGCTTGGGCATGGGCGTTCGCCGAGGGCGGCGATGCTGTGCTGGATCTTCAGGTTGGCGGCGGCCAGGCCCGCGGCCAGGCTTTCTTCGCCCATGCCCAGGCCTTCGGCGTAGATGAACTCGACGCTGTTCAGGCCGACGAAGCCCAGGGTCTGCGACAGCCAGCCGGCCAGGGTGTCGGTACCCTGGCTGTAGACGCCGCCGCTGGCGTTGAGCACGTGCACTGGCTTGTCGTCGAGCAGCCCGACCGGGGCGCCGTCGACGTAGGTGAAGGTAACGCCGCCGCGCACGATGTAGTCGACCCAGGTGTGCAGGATCGACGGTGCGCCGAAGTTGTAGCGTGGCAGGCCGATCACCACGCGGTCGGCTTCCTGGATCTCTTCGATCAGCTCGTTGGACAGCTTCAGCGCCGCGGCCGCCTCGATGCTGCTGGCATCACCGCCAAACAGGGCGTCCATGGTCACCGCATTGAGGTGCGGGATGGGTTGGGCGTGCAGGTCGCGTACCACCACCGAAGCTTCGGGGTTGACCTCTTTGAGCTGCTTGAGGAAGTTGTCCACCAGTTGGCCGGAGAAGCCGCCATCGGACTTGATCGAGGAGCGGATGACCAGGACCTTGTGATTCATTGCGAGAATCCTTTCAGTGATGTGTGTGATAGCCAGTCTTGAGCAATCGGGCGGGAGTGAAAAGCGCAGATAATCAGGGTATTACCCTTAAGGTTGTCATGTATCGCCAGGGGCTCTGTGCTGAAACGATCGCGGGGCAAGCCCGCTCCCACAAATCGCGTGGGAGCGGGCTTGCCCCGCGATGAACGTGATGGGTGATTACGCCATTACCACTCGCGCTTGAGCCTGAACTTGCTCAGCTGCGCGCTGGCGATGCGCGTCTGGCTGCCGTCGGCGTTGACCCGCCAGGCCTCGGCCTGGGTGAACATCAGGTTGCGGCCATCGCGGATCACCTTGGCGTGGAACAGCACCTCGGTGTCCCGTGGCGTGGCCGACAGCAGCAGGGTGTTGAAACTGTTGGTCAGGGCGTACTCGTCAGGCCCCAGCAGGGGCAGGGTGGCGAGCATGCTGGTGACGTCGAGCATCGAGTAGATCACCCCGCCGTGCAGGGTCTGGCTGAGGTTGTCGATGGCATCGGTGACGGTCAGCCGGCAGGTGCACTGGCCGGGGGACTGTTCCAGCATCTCCAGCCCGCAGTAGCGCTGGTAGGCGTGTTCGAGCAGCGCGCGCGAGTGCGCGGCGGCGTGGTCGCTGATGGTGCTCATGGTGTGATCCTTCACAGGTGCCGGGCGATGATTTCCAGCATGATTTCGTGGGTACCGCCGCCGATGGCCAGCAGGCGGGCGTCGCGGTGGATGCGTTCGACCAGCGAGGGTTCGACGCAGCCGTGGGCGCCATGCAACTGCACGGCGTCGCGGGCCAGGGTTTCCAGGGTCTGCACGGCGCTGTTCTTGGCGATGGCCACCTGGTGCGCGTCCAGGATGCCTTCGGCCTGGCGGGCCACGCAGGTGTCGACGAACTGGCGGCTGACCGTCAGCTGCGCGTAGTGCTCAGCCAGGCGCTGGCGGATCACCGATTTGTCGAACAGCGCCTTGCCGCCGACCTGGCGGCTCTTGCACCAGTCGATGGCGGCCTGCAGGGCCATGTCGGCGCTGGTGATGGCCATCACCGCCAGGTTCAGCCGCTCCTGCTGCAGGCTGGCCTGCAGCAGGCGGCCGACGCCACCCTTGCCGGTCAGGCGCAGCGCTGGCACGTCCACAAGCTCCAGGTCGGCAAGCGGCAGGCAGCGCCAGCCCAGGGCCTGGCGCGGGGTGTGGCGGATGCCGGCGGCGGAGCCCTCGACCAGGAACAGCGCCAGGCCGTCCTCGCAGTGGCCGACCATCAGCAGCCAGTCGGCGCGGGTGGCGTTGCAGATGAACGCCTTGTGCCCGTTCAGCCGGTAGCCGTCTGCCTGGCGCGTGGCCCGGCACTCCAGGGCGCGCAGGTCGGAGCCGGCCTGGCGCTCGGTGATCGCCAGGGCGATGCTCTGGCGGCCGTCGAGCACCGCCGGCACCAGGTCGTGGACGATCGGGTGGCCGGTGGCCTGCACCGCCTTGAGGCTGACGAAGTGCGAGCCCAGGCCCATGGTGATGCCCTGGGCGCCGCTGCGGGTCAGCTCTTCGATCAGCACCGCCACGGCCCGCGGGTCGTCCGGCAACTGGCGGTGGTCGTGGCCCAGGCCGAGCAGGCCGGCGGCGCCGGCCTCGCGGTTGAGCGTGGCCGGGTAGGCGCCGAGCTGCTCCCAGGCCGCCACGTTCGGCGTGATGCGCTCGCTTACGAAGGCCTGCAGGCGCTGGCGGTATGCGTCACTCATGGCGATCTCCTCAGAACACCGTGGTCAGGGCCAGGTCGTGGAAGCGCTCGACGATCGGTCGGATCCGCGAGGAGGTCATGGCGCTGTCCTCCTCGAAGTAGTACAGGTCGGTCATGTCGCGCATCACTTCCAGCATTACCCGCGAACGCTCGGCGGCGCGGATCTCGTAGCGCTGCAGGGCACTGTCGAGGCGCTCGTCGCAGCAGCCGACCAGGGCCTGGGCGAGCATGAAGGCGTTCTCCAGGCCCAGGGTCAGGCCGTAGCCGAGGGTCGGCAGCATGGCGTGGATGCTGTCGCCGAGCATCACCACGCGGCCGTTCTGCCAGCAGCCGGCGCCGGTCAGCGCCATCATCTTGTGGGTGAGGATCTGTTCGTGCTCGGTGGCTTGCATCATCCGCACCACATCCGGCGGCAGGTCGGCGAACAGCCGTACCAGGCCGTCGCGGTCGAGCAGCGGCTGGTTGCGGTGCTGGTAGGCGGCGAACCAGTAGCGGTACGGGCGGTCGGCCGCCAGCGGGTAGGTGACCACCCGCGAGAACTCCGAGGCGAAGATCTGGCAACGGTCGGGCAGCAGCAGCGGCGAGTCGAACTCGACCATGCCGCGGCTGGCCACCAGGCCCGTGTCGTAGGGCGTCAGGCCCGGTTCCAGGCACTGGCGCACGGTGGAGCCGACGCCGTCGCTGCCGATCACCAGGTCGAAGTCTTCCTGTTCGCCGTTGCTGAAGGTGACCCGCGCCTGTTCGCCGACCTTCTCTACCTTCTCGCAGCCCATCTGGTAGCGGATCTGCCCGGGGGCCAGGCGTTCGCGCAGCAGGCCGAACAGCTCGGGACGCGGGAACATCACCGCCGGCGCCGGGATCCCCAGGCCGTCCGGGCGCACCGGCTGGCTGTGGATCAGGCGACCGTCGCGGCCATGGGTGTCGAGAAACTCGATGGCCTTGCCGCGGCCGATGAACCCGGTGTCGTTGAACAGGAAGCGCAGCACCTGCACGCCCTGGGGCCAGACGTAGATGCCGGTGCCCGAGTCGCGCGGGCCATGGGCCCGCTCGTACACCGTGGCCTCGAGGCCGAAGCGCTTGAGAATCAGGGCGCAGGCCAGGCCATTGAGGCCGGCGCCGATGATCGCGATCTTCATGCGGCCACCTCGCTCAAAGTGTTCCAGCTCTGGCCGCTCATGCGGTAGCGGCGCTGCAGCAGGCACAGGCTGGTCAGCTCCATCAGCATCGGGTCGAGCAGGCCCTGTTCCTGGGCGCTGAGGGTCGGCAGCTGCTTGAGCAGGGTGCGGACCTTGGCCGCGTCGAAGAACGGCAGCGCGTCCAGGTCACGGCTGTGCAGGGTGTCCTGCACCAGCTGCCACAGGCGGCCTTGCTGCTGCAGGGTGGCCGGCGGGGCGCGGAAGTAGTGCTTCTTGCGCTCGTACAGGGCCTTGGGCAGGTAAGGGCGCATGGCTTCGCGGAACACGTACTTCTCGGTGGCGCCGCGCACCTTCATCCACACCGGCAGCTGGCAGGCCAGTTCGACCACGTGGTGGTCGAGCAGCGGCACGCGGCCTTCGATGCTGTTGGCCATCTCCATGCGGTCGCCCAGGGTGGTGAGGACGAAGTTCGGCAGGTACGACTTGGCCCACAGGTACATGGAGTTGTGCACCGGGTCGCGGTCGGCGAGCTTGCCGTGGTCGAGGCGGTCGAAGAACTGGCGGTACGGGTCGACACCGGTGAAGTGGTCGCGGAAGTCGCCGCGGTACAGGCTCTCCAGGGCCTTGAACCAGCCGGCCTGGTTGTCCAGCCACGACACGCCGTGCTTGAGCTGGTCGACCATCCAGTGGATGTCGTGGGGCATGTGCGCGTTGGTGTAGCCCTGCTCGTTGGCCTGGATGCGCTGGCGCAGCAGGTCGATGACTTTCGGGTCTTGTTGTTCGTTGTTGTACAGCAGCATGTCGCGGCGGAAGTGCGGGTAGCCGGCGAACACTTCGTCGGCGCCTTCGCCGGTCAGCACCACTTTCAGGCCGGCCTTGCGCACTTCCTTGCTGAGGATGTACTTGGCCACGCCGTGGGCGTTGAAGAACGGCGTCTCGTTGTGCCACACCGCCTGCTCGAAGTTGTCCGCCAGGTCGTCCTGGGTGATCTCGATGGTGTGGAAGCGCGCGCCGTTGTGCTCGGCGGCCATGCGCGCGAAACGGTTCTCGTCGTAGTCGTCCATGTCGGTGAACGACAGGTTGAAGGCGTCCAGCGGCTCGCCCTTGAGGGCGGTGGCCATGCCCAGCATCGCCGAGGAGTCGATGCCGCCGCTCAGGTACACGCCCATCGGCACGTCGGCGCGCAGGCGCAGGCGCACGGCTTCCTCGATGGCGGCGCGCACGGATTCGATCATGCCGGCCTCGTCGCTCGGCGCCGGGGTATCGCGGCGGGCGAATTCCATGTCCCAATAGCGGCCGCTGTGCAGGCCGCCGTGGTCGACCATCACCCAGCAACCCGGCTGCACGCTGCGCACGCCTTCGAACAGGGTGTGGTCGCGCAGGTAGAAGGCGCGGCTGGCGTAGGCGTTCTCGTCCCAGGTCGGGTTGACGCCGGCGGCCAGCAGGGCCTTGATCTCGGAGGCGAAGTACCAGTTGCCTTCATGCTGGGTGTAGAACAGCGGCTTGATGCCCAGGCGGTCGCGCACCGCCAGCATCAGGCGGCGACGGCGGTCGAACAGGACCATGGCGAACTCGCCGCGCAACTCCTTGAGCCCGGCCATGCCGGAACGACGGTACAGGTGCAGGGCGATCTCGCTGTCCGAGGCGGTCTTGAAGATCGCGCCTTCGGCCTGCAGCTCGGTACGGATGCGCTCATGGTCGTAGAACTCGCCGTTGACGATCACCGCCAGGTCGCCTTCGTCGGCGACGATCGGCTGCATGCCGTTGTCCAGGCCGATGATGCTCAGGCGGGTGTGGCCGAGCACGGCGCGCTCGCCCGGGTCACGCCACAGGCTGTGCTCGTCCGGGCCGCGGTGGTTGATGGCGGCCAGGGCGTCGAGGATCGACTGGTCGCTGATGCTGTTGCGTTTGGACTGGTAGACACCGATGAAACCACACATGGCAAAATCCTTTTCTCATAGGTCGGGCGTCGTCGGCGACGCCGGAACGGCGCGGGCTTCGTGGTCCGCGCACCCAGGGTTCATTGCGCCCAGTCGGGGCGGCTGCGTTCGAAGAAGGCGGCAAGACCGTGCTGGCCCTCGCTGGAGGTGCGCAGGCGGGCGATCAGCTGCAGGTTGCAACCCTGCTCGTCGAGCAGGTGGTCGCGGCCTGCCAGGCGCGCCAGCATCTGCTTGATCTCGCGACTGGCCTGGGGGCCGGTCTGCAGCAGGGTGGCCAGCCAGCGGTCGCGGGCCTGCTCCAGCTCGGCGGCGGGCACCAGGCGGTGGACCAGCTGCAGGCGCAGCGCGTCCTCGGTGCCGAACACCTCGGCCGAGAGCATGTAGCGCCGTGCCTGGCGCACGCCCATGGCGCGCACCACGTAGGGGCTGATCAAGGCCGGGGCCAGGCCCAGGCGCGCCTCGCTGAAGCAGAACCGCGCATCCTCGGCGGCCAGCACGTGGTCGGCGCAGCACAGCAGGCCCAGGGCCCCGCCGAACACCGCGCCGCGGGCCAGCATCAGCACCGGCACCGGGAAGTCGTCCAGGCGCTGCAGGACGTTGGCCAGCAGGCTGGCGTCCTCCAGGTTGCGCGCATGGTCGAAGTCGCGGCTGCGGCGCATCCACTCCAGGTCCGCCCCGGTGCACAGGTGCTCGCCGGCGCCGTCGAGCACCAGGGCGCGCAGCCCCGGGTGCTCGGCGAGGGCCTGCAGCTGCTCGTGCAAGGCCCCGAGCAGGGCCTCGTCGAGGGCGTTGCCGGCATGCGGACGGTTCAGGGTCAGGCAGGCGACCGCGGGTTGCGGCCAGCTCAGCAGCACGTCGCTCATGGTCGTCAGCTCGCCATCTTCAGGGACAGGGCGGTGCTCTCGTACTGACGGCGATAGCCCTCGCAACCGCCGTAGCGGAACGCGCCGCTGGTGACGTACGGGGTGCTGTAGTCGGCCACGGCCGGGTGGTTGTCGCCGTAGAACCAGCTGCTGTACTGCTCATGGCCCAGGCGGGTGCGGCTGGCCAGCATGCGCGCATGCGCCTTGCGCCGCGAATGGGCCTGGTAGCCCGGCACCACGGTGGCGCTGAAGAACTCGCCGACGCTGCCCGAACCGTAGCTGAACAGGCCGATGTTGCGGCCGGTCAGGTCCTCGTCGCTGTTGTCCAGCAGCGACAGCAGGGCGATGTACAGCGAGGCGGTGTAGCAGTTGCCGATGGCCTTGCCGTACAGCTGGCTGGTGGAGTAGGCCTTCTCGCCCAGGGCCTTGGCTGCTTCAGGCTCGATCGCCTCGAACACCGAGAAGGCTTTCTTCGCCATCTTGGTGAACGGCTGGTGGAAGCACAGGAAGCTCATGTCTTCCAGGCCCAGGCCGCCGTCGGCGCGGTAGCTCTGCCAGGCGTTGCGCAGTGACTCCAGGTAGACCTCGATCGACAGCTTGCCGTCGACCAGCGCGGTGCTACGCAGGTTCGGCCGCCAGAAGTCCGAGACGTCCAGGCTGTAGCGGCCCTGGTGCGGGTGCAGCTCCAGCAGGCGCGGGTTCTCGGCCACGATCATGGCCACGGCGCCGGCGCCCTGGGTGCATTCGCCCTCGGAGTTCTGCTCGTAGCGGGCGATGTCGGTGGCGATCACCAGTACCTTTTCGTGAGGACGCTGGGCGACCAGTGCGCGGGCCATCTGCAAGCCGGCGGTGGCGCCGTAGCAGGCCTGCTTGAACTCCACCACGCGGCAGTCGGCGCGCAGGCCGAGCAGGCTGTGGACGAACAGGCCGGCGGCCTTGGACTGGTCGATGCCGCTCTCGGTGGCGAGGATCACCGTGGCGATCGAGGCGCGGGTGGCGTCATCGAGCAGCGGCAGGGCGGCGTTGGCCGCCAGGGTCACGATGTCTTCGTCCGGGGCCGGCACGGCCATGAACTCCTGGCCGATGCCGACCAGGTATTTCTGCGGATCGATACCATGCCGTTCGGCAAGTTCTTCCAGTGCGAAAAAGTGTTGCGGTACAGACAGCCCAATATCATCAATGCCGATTTTCATGTGTATGCCCAATTATTTTTCACTGTTGAAAAAATCCCAAAATACACAACCGGTCTTGTTGTTCCGGTGCCAGACCCTGCTGGCCATTTAATTATTGCGGCTGAAGCTTTTGCCAAAAAAAGCGAATAATTCCGATGGGATTGATGACGCCTGTTCATGGTTTTTCAGGCGGGAAAGTTAAAGGTTTATTTATCGCGCGCAGCCGCGTGCCCCGTGATTCCACGCGGCTTGCGCAAAGGGGTGAAGGGCAGATTGTCGAACAATAGGGCAATTAGAATTTTCAATTGTTTTAATATGAAAATTTTATGGCGGTGTTATCGCCGGATTGACCTGTTGTTTCGGCTATATATTTATGCCGTATCGCTTGTGCATCTCTGCATGGTCGGGACTTCCTTGTCCATTATTCATCCATTAGTGCCGGGCACCGTGAGGGAGGTTGTTGTCGCATGAACCGCGCCGGGCGAATAGTGACAAAAAGTGCGCGCATCGCGGCATGGTCTTCATGTGTCGGGCGAAGCTGTGGTACAACCCCGCAGGACACAGGATTCGTCACCCGCAGGCGCGGGCATACAAGGAGGTAGTGGTGTTTTCCAAGATCAGTCTCGATCAGTGGCGCGCGTTCGTCTGCACGGTCGAGTGCGGCGGTTTCCAGCAGGCCGGCGAGCACATGTACAAGTCGCAGTCGGCCATCAGCCATTCGGTCAACCGCATGGAAATGCTCCTGGGCCAGGAGCTGTTCATCATCGAGGGCCGCAAGGCCGTGCTCACCTCCCTGGGCAAGGCCCTGCTGCCGCAGGCCAAGCATCTGCTGGGGGCGGCGCAGAAGCTCGAGCACCTGGCCAACCAGTACCAGCCCGGGCTGTTCACCGAGCAGGCGCTGGCGGTGGATGTGCTGTTCCCCATCGAATTGCTGCAGCAGGCATTGCAGGAGTTTGCCCTGGAGTACAAGGATCACCGTATCCGCCTGTACGAGACGGCGTTGTCCGGGGCCCGGGAGCTGCTGGAGGATGGCAAGGTCGAGCTGGGTATCGCCAGCAGCCTGCCTTCCGGCTACCTGCAGGAGTTCCTGCTCAATGTCTCGCTGGTCTGCGTGGTGGGGGCCAGCCACCCGCTGAGCGAGGCGCAGGGGGAGTTGAGCCTGGACGACATGAAGAACCACCGGCAGGTGGTGATCCGCGATTCCGGCACGCGCAATTCGCAGAACAGCGGTTGGCTGGGGACCTCGCAGCGCTGGACGGTGAGCAGCCTGGCGGCGGCCGAGAGCTTTGTCGAGCGGGGGATGGGGTTTGCCTGGTTGCCGGAGCATCGGGTGCAGCAGGGGTTGGCGCAAGGGCGGTTGGTGCGGGTCAACCTGCAGCATCAGCGGGAGCGGGAGGTGCCGATGTACATGGGGTATCCCGAGGAGTACCGGCACAGTCCCGAGGTGCGGTTGCTGGCGCAGATACTGCGGGAGCGGTGTCGGGAGTATCGGCCTGTAGTTGCTTGAAGGATCGTGGGTGGTGGTTTCGAGGGATGTAGGCGCATTCATTTGTAATGTCGACGCTTAGTCACCTTTCCGCCCTTACGGCGGGTCCCTTTTTGAAGCATCTGTAGAGACCGGACACATGGTGGACACGTGTACGGAGACATGGTTGACACTTCCTGGCAGCCCCTTTGCCAGGA
>NZ_JABWRI010000032.1:0-72737 GCF_014268865.1 Pseudomonas sp. BW16M2
ATGGGGATGCCGGCGACACCGTTGTAGTTGGGCAGGTTGCGCGTGCTCAGGGTCTTGGGGCTGGGGGCGTAGGCGGTACGCAGCAGGAGGATGGGCAGGCCGATACGCTGGCAGGCGGAGCAGCGGGGTTTGGGGACGGGGATGGCTTGGCGTTGTGCGTCCAGGATGGATTGACTGAGGCTGAGGGTCATGGATAGCTCCGAGATGGGGGCAGCGCGGCGACGGCTTTGGACCAGTCGTGCTGGATGGCCGGTTTGTCGAGCTGATGGCCGAGGGCCGCGTCGGGGCTGTTGATTACCTGCTGAAGTGTTCCGGGGGAATTTCGCATAAAGTCCTCGCTGGCAATGGCCGTACCGTCGTGCAGGCCCATGGCTGGCTGTTGCAGCCAGCCACGGGCGACGTTACGCAGACCTGAAACACTAGCGAGGAACGGATTGTGGGTGGTCGACAGGGCTTCCCAAATCCGCGTAGGACGTTTCTCTGATTTTCCTTTTCAGCGCTTATTGTCAGTATTCAGTTACATCTGACCGGCGAATCCGCGCGGGCAGGCGATCCGCCGCCGAGGCTCAGAGATCCAGCACCAACCGCGCCGAGCGCGCCCGCGAGACGCACAGCATCATGGTCTGTTGCGAGGCTTTCTCCTCGTCGCTCAGGTACTGGTCGAAATGCTCGGCCTCGCCTTCGAGGATCGCCGTCTCGCAGGTGCCGCACACGCCTTCGCGGCACAGGCACTCGACCTTGGCGGCCTTGGATTTCTCGATGGCCTGGAGAATGGTCATGCCTTCCTCGACGGCCAGTTCGGTGCCGGAGCGCGCCAGTACCACGGTGAACGCCGAGCCTGCGGCCGGCGCGGCGGCGAACTGTTCCCAATGCACGCGGGACTCGGCGATGCCGGCGGCGGCGGCGCTGGCGATCACCGCGTCGATCAGCGGCTTGGGCCCGCACACATAGAGATGGGCGTCATCGGTGAGCCCCGCGCACAGCGCGGCGAGGTCGAGCTTGCGCTCCAGGCTGTCGATATAGAAGCGGGTGTTGCCGGCATGCGGGCCTTGCGCCAGGTCGCCCTGGAAGGCGCCGTGCTCGGGGGCGCGGAAGGCGTAGTGCAGCTCGTAGGGGGTGGTGGCGCCTTCGAGCTCGTGCAGCTGCGCCAGGAACGGGGTGATGCCGATGCCGCCGGCGATCAGCACATGGCGCCCGGCGCTTGGGTCGAGGGCGAACAGGTTGTTGGGGGTGGAAATGGTCAGCTCGCTGCCCACCTCGACCTGCTGGTGCATGAACGCCGAACCGCCCTTGGACTGCTCCTCCAGGCGCACGCCGATCTGGTAGCTGTGCAACTGGCGCGGGTCGCTCATCAGCGAGTAGGCATTGCTGAACTGGCTGCCGCAGGCCGACTGCATCTGCACGATGACGTGGCTGCCGCCGCTGAAGGCGGGCAGGGCGGCGCCGTCGGCGCGGGCCAGGGTGAAGCGCTTGATCTGCGGCGTGGCCTGTTCCACGTCGGTCACGCGCACCTTGAACATTTCGTATTGCTTGGCCATGGCGTACCTCGACAACGAAGCCCCGCGCCAGGCCCTGGCGCGGGGCGGGGAGCGTGTTCAGTCGTCCAGGTGGGCGACGGCGATCAGGTTGTGGAAGTGGGCGATGCCGTGCTCGCTCACGCCGCTGCGCTGCGAATCGACCATGATCCGACCCTGGCCGCGGTAGCCGCGGGACTTCAGGCCCTTCTGCACGCTCTCGACCAGGCGCAGGTCCTCGGGGCGGAACACCTCGCGGTACCAGTCGATCAGCTTGTGCTGCTCCTCGCTGAGGTCCTTGTTGAGGAAGTAGATGTCGTAGTGCTGCAGGGTGGTTTCGGCATCGACCGGGAACTCGTAGATCACGGTCATGAAGTTGGCCCCTGGCGGTACGTTGAACATGGTGCACGGCCAGGCCCAGAAACCGGCAAAGGACGGATCCTTGACCGTTTCGTCGAACTTGAACGACTGCTCCGACGGCTTGGCCAGGCCGTACTGCAAGGTCCAGTTGCCGTGCAGGCTGTGGCTGTACTGGCCAACGTCCACCGAGTCGGAGAAGCCGGGGTGGGCCGGGGCGCAGTGGTAGCACTCGAGGTAGTTGTCGACGATCGACTTCCAGTTGGCCGGGGTGTCGCTGACGAAGCGCGCGGCCAGGTGCAGGTCGTCGATCACCGCGCAGGCTTCGCGCATGCGTTTTTGCATGCCGGGCAGCTGGTCTTCGACGGAACCGGCGTCGTTGTCCATGTTGATGAAGATGAAGCCGGCGTACTCTTCGACGCGCAACTGCACCAGGGTGGAGTTGTCCTTGTCGAAGTTGGCGACGTTCTCGCAGTTGCGCGCGTGGGCCAGCTCACCGTCGAGCTTGAAGGTCCAGGCGTGGTATGGGCAGGTGATGACGTTCTTGGCCTTGCCGCTGCCTTCGAGCAGCTGGTGGCCGCGGTGCGGGCAGACGTTGTAGAAGGCGCGCAGCACGTCGTCGCGGCCACGCACGACGATGATGCTCTCACCGATCACCTGGCGGGTGATGTAGGCGTTCTTCTCGGCGACTTCGCTGCGGTGGCCGACGCAGATCCAGCTGCGGGCGAAGATCGCTTCCTTCTCGTGCTCGAAGACGGCGGCCTGGGTGTAGAACGTGGCCGGGAGGGTGAAGGCCTCTTCGGGGTTGGCGCAGAAGTCGGCGGGCAGGCGTTTGAAATCGTTCATGGCTCTATCTCGGTTCTTGTTGGTTAACACGTATCTGATGGTTAACAAACTGGGCAAAAAAATTTGTGTCAGGTTTTGCTGGCGTGGGAGCGGGCTTGCCCCGCGATAGGCCGCAAAGCGGCCCCCCTTGAACCCATCCCCTAGCAACAAGGAGTGCTGAATGTCCCTCAAATCCCTGCTCCAAGGAGCCGTCCTCATGTCCGCGCTAGCCGCCACCGCCGTCATGGCCGCGCCCCGCGACCTGATCATCGACACCGACCCCGGCGCCGACGACGTGGTAGCCCTGCTGCTGGCCATGGCCTCGCCCGAGGAACTTAAAATCCGCGCCATCACCACCGTGGCCGGCAACGTGCGTCTGGAAAAGACCTCGCGCAACGCCCGCCTGGCCCGTGAATGGGCAGGCCGCGAAGAAATCCCGGTATATGCCGGGGCAGGGCGCCCGATGGTGCGTACGCCGATCTACGCCGCCAATGTCCACGGCGAGGAAGGCCTGACCGGCGTCAAGGTCCACGAGCCGAAGAAGCCCCTGGCCAACGGCAACGCCGTGCAGTACCTGATCGACACCCTGAGCGCCGCCGAGCCCCACAGCATCACCGTGGCCATGCTCGGCCCGCAGACCAACCTGGCCCTGGCGCTGATTCAGAAGCCCGAGATCGTCAACGGCATCAAGGAAGTGGTGGTGATGGGCGGCGCCCACTTCAACGGCGGCAACATCACCCCGGCTGCCGAGTTCAACCTGTTCGCCGACCCGCACGCCGCCGAAGTGGTGCTGGCCAGCGGCGTCAAGCTGACCTACCTGCCGCTGGACGTGACCCACAAGGTGCTCACCAGCGACGCCCGCCTCAAGCAGTTGGCGGCGGTGAACAACAATGCCAGCAAGCTGGTGGTGGACATCCTCAACGCCTATATCAAGTTCGACATGGACAACTACGGCATGCCCGGCGGCCCGGTGCACGACGCCAGCGTCATCGCCTACCTGCTCAAGCCCGAGTTGTTCAAGGGGCGCCAGGTACACATGGTAGTCGACAGCCGTGAAGGCCCGACCTTCGGCCAGACCATCGCCGACTGGTACGGCGTGCTCAAGCAGCCGGCCAACGTGATGTGGATCGAGGAGGGCGATGCCCAGGGCTTCTTCGACCTGCTCAGCGCCCGCCTGGCGCGATTGAAATAGCCTCGTGCGGCGCGTGGCGCTCGAGCACTTGCTCGATGAAGCTGCGCGCCGCGTCACCTCCGCGGTCGCGCACCAGCAGGTCGACGGCGATCAGCATCAGTTCTTCGGGCGTGCTCGGGCTGTAGGCGCTCTGGCCCTCGTCCCACTTGACCTTGATATCGGCGTCGATGCTGTGGCTGCTCATGGGGCGGTTCTCGCTGGGGCCTGGGTGAAAGGTCGAATACCGCGTCCTGGCGTTCGAAGGGGAGGCGTTTCGCACTCCGCTTCTTGCAGTAAATCATGCCTTTGCGTGACGGGACCTGCGACTTAAGCATAAGGGGCGCGGTTGGCCGAACCGACGGTTCGGTGCAAAATCCGGTCACGATTGCCTTTCGCGTCGAGTGGGCGAGTCAGGCAGAATCGTGCGGTTGTGCAACAAATGCCTGGAGGAATTGTCGCATCAGGCAGTTCCCGGATTTATTTAGGAGGATTCATGTTCCGTACCCGCGCTTCCCTGGCGACCTTGCTGGTGGCTTCCGTTCTGGCAGGTTGCAGCACCGGTGGCTCCTCGGGCGGCAGCAGTGCCCAGGCCACCCCGGCCGGCAATGACGGCCGCTGCGAAGCCAGTGGCGCCGACTTCACCATCGGCAAGCTGGCCTCGCCAGAGCTGATGGAGCAGGCGCGCAAGGCCAGTGGCTCGCAGATGGCGCGCATCCTCAAGCCTCACGACATGATCACCCTGGAATACCGTTCCGAGCGGCTGAACCTGAATGTCGACGACAAGGGTGTGGTTACCCGGGTCAACTGCGGCTGATCCAGCCCAGAATTGGCCCCCTGTAGGAGCGGCCTTGTGTCGCGATAGGGGCG
This sequence comes from Pseudomonas sp. BW16M2, assembly GCF_014268865.1. NCBI lineage: Bacteria > Pseudomonadati > Pseudomonadota > Gammaproteobacteria > Pseudomonadales > Pseudomonadaceae > Pseudomonas > Pseudomonas sp. BW16M2. Next base: position 4,735 of record NZ_JABWRI010000032.1, read on the forward strand.
CGCAGCGGCCCCAAGTTCTTCGCCACAACACAGATCGCCGGGGCCGCTTTGCGGCCCTATCGCGACACAAGGCCGCTCCTACAAAGGTGCTGCGTGATTCTGGCAGCCAATAAAAAACCCGCCACAAGTGGCGGGTTTTTTTGCAGCTATCCGAAAATTACTCCGGACGAACCTGCGCAGCCTGCATGCCCTTCTGGCCTTTTTCGGCTACGAAGGAAACAGTTTGGCCTTCTTTCAGGCTTTTGAAACCGTCGGTTTCGATAGCCTTGAAGTGTACGAACAGGTCGTCGCCGCCGCCTTGAGGAGTGATGAAGCCGAAGCCTTTCTCATCGTTGAACCACTTGACGGTGCCGGTTTGGCGATTGGACATGGGGTGAATCTCCAGAAACATGATTTTTTATCGGGGTGCAATGTCGCCGTGGCTTCAGTAGCACCGACGACACTATAGTCCATTTCTGCGTATCTAGCGCCTTTTACCTTCGCAGGATGTTGATCCAGCGCAAAAGATGCGTGAAATGGCCCGCGAACCCTGGTTATTTCGGCTTGCAGGTGGCCTGAACCACCTGCTGGGCCTTCTGCATCAGCTTGGCGTCAACGCCGTCCTGGCTGTCGAGGTCCTCGATCTCCTTGTCGTTGAAGTTCTTCTTGATGGCTTGGGCGCCACACTCGCAGTGCTTCTTCGCCGTCGCCGCGTCCACGCCCTGGCCGCTCGCCACCTGTTGGCACTGGGTCATGTAGTGCGCTTCCTTACCGGCGGGGAAGTTGCCTGCGTTGGCAGCCAGCGGCAGCAGCAGGGCGCTTGCGGCGCAGGCAGCCAGAAGGGACTGAAGTCGCATAACCGAACACTCCTTGGGTAAAGGTCTCATCAAGAGTAGGTTGCTTCAGAAGGTCTGATAGGAAATTTTCCGTACAAGTTCACCCCGGCAACGTAATTTCCAAATATTTCTGCGACCCGGTGCAACCCGCGTGCTAGCATGCTCGGCTTGCGGCTCGCCACTGGCGGCCTGCAACTTTTACCTTCCAGTCACTCTGGTTCGACCCTGGCAGGCCGAAAGGTCTCTGCCACTGTGAGGCAGGCTTTCCCGCGGGAAAGGCAGGGCGGATCTTGTACTGGCTCATCCCAACCCACGTGACCTTTGGTAGGGGTCACCACTAGGAGAGGAGGCGCCATGCCCATTATTACTCTTCCCGATGGCAGTCAACGCACGTTCGACCAGCCGGTATCCGTAGCCGAAGTCGCCGCATCCATTGGCGCGGGCCTGGCCAAGGCCACCCTGGCCGGCAAGGTCGACGGCAAGCTCGTCGATGCCTGCGACAAGATCGACCACGACGCCACCCTGCAGATCATCACCCCTAAAGATGAAGAGGGACTGGAGATCATCCGTCACTCGTGCGCCCACCTGATCGGCCACGCGGTGAAGCAGCTGTACCCGACCGCCCGCATGGTGATCGGCCCGGTGATCGACGAAGGCTTCTATTACGACATCGCCTACGAGCGTCCCTTCACCCCCGACGACCTCGCCGCCATCGAAAAGCGCATGCAGCAGCTGATCGACACCGACTACGATGTCGTCAAGAAGATGACCCCGCGCGCCGAAGTCATCGACGTGTTCACCCAGCGTGGCGAAGACTACAAGCTGCGCCTGGTCGAGGACATGCCGGATGAACAGGCCATGGGCCTGTACTACCACGAAGAATACGTCGACATGTGCCGTGGCCCGCACGTGCCGAATACTCGTTTCCTCAAGGCATTCAAGCTGACCAAGCTGAGCGGCGCCTACTGGCGCGGCGATGCCAAGAACGAGCAGCTGCAACGCGTGTACGGCACCGCCTGGGCCGACAAGAAGCAGCTGGCCGCCTACATCCAGCGCATCGAAGAAGCCGAAAAACGCGACCATCGCAAGATCGGCAAGCAGCTCGACCTGTTCCACCTGCAGGAAGAAGCCCCTGGCATGGTGTTCTGGCACGCCAACGGCTGGACCGTGTACCAGGTGCTCGAGCAGTACATGCGCCAGGTCCAGCGTGAAAACGGCTACCAGGAAATCAAGACCCCGCAGGTCGTCGATCGCATCCTCTGGGAGCGTTCCGGCCACTGGTCCAACTACGCCGAGAACATGTTCACCACTTCGTCGGAAAACCGCGACTACGCGGTAAAACCGATGAACTGCCCGTGCCACGTGCAGGTGTTCAACCAGGGCCTCAAATCCTACCGCGACCTGCCGCTGCGCCTGGCCGAGTTCGGTGCCTGCCACCGTAACGAGCCGTCCGGCGCCCTGCACGGCATCATGCGCGTGCGTGGCTTTGTCCAAGACGACGCGCACATCTTCTGCACCGAAGACCAGGTGAAGAAAGAAGCCGCCGACTTCATCAAGCTGACCCTGGATGTGTACAAGGACTTCGGTTTCACCGACGTCGCCATGAAGCTCTCGACCCGCCCGGCCAAGCGCGTGGGCTCCGAAGAGCTGTGGGACCGCGCCGAAGGCGCGCTGGCCGACGCCCTGAACGAATCGGGCCTGGAGTGGGAATACCAGCCGGGCGAGGGCGCGTTCTACGGCCCGAAGATCGAGTTCACCCTGCGCGACTGCCTCGGCCGTAACTGGCAGTGCGGCACCCTGCAGTACGACCCGAACCTGCCGGAGCGCCTGGACGCCAGCTACATCGCCGAAGACAACAGCCGTGTGCGCCCGGTGATGCTGCACCGTGCCATCCTCGGTTCGTTCGAGCGCTTCATCGGCATGCTCATCGAGCACTACGCCGGCGTGTTCCCGGCCTGGCTCGCGCCGACCCAAGCCGTGATCATGAACATCACCGACAAGCAGGCCGATTTCGCCCTCGAGGTGGAAAAAGCCCTGAACGGTAGCGGATTCCGTGCCAAGTCGGACTTGAGAAATGAGAAGATCGGCTTTAAAATCCGCGAGCATACGTTGCTGCGGGTCCCTTATCTTTTGGTTATAGGGGATCGCGAAGTCGAAACGCAAACCGTCGCTGTGCGCACCCGCGAAGGCGCTGACCTGGGCTCGATGCCCGTCGCGCAGTTCGCTGAGCTGCTGTCGCAAGCGGTTTCCCGGCGTGGTCGCCAAGAATCGGAGTAATGACTATTAAGCGTGAAATGAGAAACGATAAACGAACTGCACCGAAAGCCCCGATCAACGAGAATATCTCGGCACGCGAGGTTCGGTTAATTGGTGCTGACGGCGAGCAGATTGGCATCGTCTCGATTGATGAAGCGCTGCGTATCGCTGATGAAGCGAAGCTGGATCTGGTGGAAATCTCTGCAGACGCGGTACCGCCCGTCTGCAAGGTGATGGACTACGGCAAGCACCTCTTCGAGAAGAAGAAGCAGGCCAACGAAGCCAAGAAGAACCAGAAGCAGATCCAGATCAAAGAAATCAAGTTTCGTCCAGGGACGGAAGAAGGGGATTACCAGGTAAAACTACGCAACCTGGTACGTTTCCTTAGCGATGGGGACAAGGCCAAGATCTCTCTGAGATTCCGCGGCCGTGAGATGGCCCACCAGGAGCTGGGCATGGAGCTGTTGAAGCGGGTCGAAACCGACCTCGCCGAATACGGCACCGTTGAGCAGCATCCGAAGATGGAAGGACGCCAGCTTATGATGGTCATCGCCCCCAAAAAGAAGAAGTAATCTCCCGGGCACGGCAGGCCTGATGATTATTGTGTAATTTTTATTCGAATGCGGAGTTCCAACATGCCAAAGATGAAAACCAAGAGCGGTGCTGCAAAGCGCTTCCTGAAGACGGCTTCCGGCTTCAAGCACAAGCACGCTTTCAAGAGCCACATCCTGACCAAAATGTCGACCAAGCGTAAGCGTCAACTGCGCGGTGCCAGCCTGCTGCACCCGTCTGACGTGGCAAAAGTCGAGCGCATGCTGCGCGTTCGTTAATTCTGGTTAAGATAGAGGAAGTTACTCATGGCTCGTGTTAAGCGCGGCGTTATCGCTCGTAAGCGTCACAAAAAAATTCTGAAACTGGCTAAAGGTTACTACGGTGCACGTTCGCGCGTATTCCGTGTAGCCAAGCAAGCGGTCATCAAGGCAGGCCAATACGCCTACCGCGACCGTCGCCAGAAGAAGCGTCAGTTCCGCGCACTGTGGATCGCTCGTATCAACGCCGGTGCCCGCACCAACGGTCTGTCGTACAGCCGTCTGATTGCTGGCCTGAAAAAGGCGTCGATCGAAATCGACCGTAAGGTTCTGGCCGATCTGGCAGTGAACGAAAAAGCGGCGTTTGCTGCGATTGTCGAGAAGGCTAAAGCCGTACTGGCTTAAGTACCCACGACAATCATCCGGCGGCGCCTGCGCCGTCGGGTGTAAAACGTCATCGGATAGGGGAAGAGCCTTCAAAAGCTCTTCCCCTATTTTCGTATCTGGAGTCTGTACATGGAAAACCTGGACGCGCTGGTCGCCCAAGCCCTAGAGGCCGTGGAACGCGCTGAAGACATCACTACCCTGGAACAGATCCGGGTTCAATTCCTCGGCAAGAAAGGCGAGCTGACCCAGGTGATGAAGACCCTGGGCAACCTGCCAGCCGAAGAGCGCCCCAAGGTTGGCGCGCTGATCAACGACGCCAAGGAACGCGTCACCGACGTGCTCAACGCACGCAAGGCCGGTTTTGAAGAGGCTGAGCTCAACGCTCGCCTGGCCGCCGAATGCATCGACGTGACCCTGCCAGGCCGTGGCCAGACCACCGGCGGGCTGCACCCGATCACCCGTACCCTCGAGCGCATCGAGCAGTTCTTCACCCACATCGGCTACGGCATCGCCGAAGGCCCCGAGGTCGAAGACGACTACCACAACTTCGAAGCGCTCAACATCCCCGGCCACCACCCGGCCCGGGCGATGCACGACACCTTCTATTTCAACGCCAACATGTTGCTGCGCACCCACACCTCGCCGGTACAGGTGCGCACCATGGAAAGCACCCAGCCGCCGATCCGCATCGTCTGCCCAGGCCGTGTGTACCGTTGCGACTCGGATATCACCCACTCGCCGATGTTCCACCAGGTCGAAGGCCTGCTGATCGACCGCGGCATCAACTTCGCCGACCTCAAGGGCACCATCGAAGAGTTCCTGCGGGTGTTCTTCGAGAAAGAACTGGCCGTGCGCTTCCGCCCGTCGTTCTTCCCCTTCACCGAGCCGTCCGCCGAAGTCGACATCCAGTGCGTGATGTGTTCCGGCAACGGCTGCCGTGTCTGCAAGCAGACCGGCTGGCTGGAAGTGATGGGCTGCGGCATGGTCCACCCGAACGTGCTGCGCATGTCCGGCATCGATCCGGAAGAGTTCCAGGGCTTCGCCTTCGGCATGGGCGCCGAGCGCCTGGCCATGCTGCGCTATGGCGTCAACGATTTGCGTCTGTTCTTCGACAACGACCTGCGGTTCTTGGCTCAATTCCGCTAGGCCCAATCGACGCAACTTTCAGGAGAACAGCATGAAATTCAGTGAACAGTGGCTGCGCGGTTGGGTAAACCCGCAAGTCTCCCGTGACGAACTGGTCGCCCGCCTGTCCATGGCCGGCCTCGAAGTCGACAGCGTGACCCCCGCTGCCGGCCAGTTCAGCGGCATCGTGGTGGGCGAGATCCTCACCACCGAACAACACCCGGACGCCGACAAGCTGCGCGTGTGCCAGGTGAGCAACGGCGCAGAGACCTTCCAGGTCGTCTGCGGCGCCCCGAATGCCCGCCCAGGCATCAAGATCCCGTTCGCCATGATCGGTGCCGAACTGCCGGGCGACTTCAAGATCAAGAAGGCCAAGCTGCGCGGCGTCGAGTCGTTCGGCATGCTCTGCTCGGCTTCCGAGCTGCAGATCAGCGAAGAGAACGACGGCCTGCTGGAACTGGCGGCTGACGCCCCGGTTGGCGAAGACATTCGCAAGTACCTGAACCTGGACGACGCCAGCATCGAGATCGGCCTGACCCCGAACCGCGGCGACTGCCTGTCCCTGGCCGGCCTTGCCCGTGACGTCAGCGCCCTGTACGACGTGCCGGTCACCCGCCCCGTGGTGCCAGCCGTACCGGCCGCCCACGACGAAGTGCGCCCGGTCGAAGTCAGTGCCCCGGCCGCCTGCCCACGCTACTTGGGCCGCGTGATCCGCAACGTCGACCTGAGCAAGCCGACCCCGCTGTGGATGGTCGAGCGCCTGCGCCGCAGCGACGTGCGCAGCATCGACGCCGCCGTCGACATCACCAACTACGTGATGCTCGAACTCGGCCAGCCGATGCACGCCTTCGACCTTGCCGAAATCAACGGCGGCATCCGCGTACGCATGGCCGAGGAGGGCGAGAAGCTGGTCCTGCTGGACGGCCAGGAAGTCTCCCTGCGCGCCGACACCCTGGTGATCGCCGACCACACCCGCGCCCTGGCCATTGCCGGCGTGATGGGTGGCGAGCACAGCGGCGTCAACACCGAGAAGACCCGCGACCTGTTCCTCGAGAGCGCCTTCTTCGAGCCGATCTCCGTCGCTGGCAAGGCCCGTTCCTACGGCCTGCACACCGACGCCTCGCACCGCTACGAGCGCGGTGTGGACTCGCAACTGGCCCGTGAAGCCATGGAGCGCGCCACCGCCCTGATCCTCGAGATCGTCGGCGGCGAAGCCGGTCCGATCGTCGAGACCGTGAGCGAGCAGCACCTGCCGAACATCGCGCCGATCACCCTGCGCGCCGAACGCATCACCCAGATGCTCGGCATGGAGATGGACGCTGCCCAGGTCGAGCAACTGCTCAACGCCTTGGAGCTGAAAACCAGCGCAAGCGGGGCAGGGGAGTGGACTGTCACCGTCCCAAGCCACCGCTTCGACGTCAGCCTGGAAGTCGACCTGATCGAAGAGCTGGCCCGCCTGTACGGCTACAACAACCTGCCGGTCCGCTACCCGCAGGCCCGCCTGGCCCCGCAAGCCCGTCCGGAAACCCGCGGCGAGCTGCCGAACCTGCGCCGCCTGCTGGTCGCCCGCGGCTACCAGGAGGCCATCACCTACAGCTTCATCGACCCGAAACTGTTCGAGCTGTTCACCCCAGGCGTCGAGCCGCTGCTGCTGGCCAACCCCATCTCCAGCGACATGGCCGCCATGCGCGCCTCGCTGTGGCCGGGCCTGGTCAAGGCGATGCAGCACAACCTCAACCGCCAGCAAGACCGCGTGCGCCTGTTCGAAAGCGGCCTGCGCTTCGTCGGCCAGCTCGGTGACCTCAAGCAGCAGCCGATGATCGCCGGCGTCGTCACCGGCAGCCGCCAGCCAGAAGGCTGGGCCAACGGCCGCGACGGCATCGACTTCTTCGACGTCAAAGCCGATGTGGAAGCCCTGCTGGGCTACTCCGGTGCCCTGAGCGACTTCAGCTTCGTCGCCGGCAAGCACCCAGCCCTGCACCCAGGCCAGACCGCCCGCATCGAGCGCGACGGCAAGGAAGTCGGCTACCTCGGCGCCATCCACCCGGAGCTGGCCAAGACCCTCGGCCTCGACCGCCCGGTGTTCGTCTTCGAGCTGGTGCTCGGTGACGTAGTCGAAGGCCGTCTGCCGAAGTTCAGCGAGCTGTCCAAGTTCCCGGAAACCCGTCGTGACCTGGCCTTGATCGCAGGTCGTGATGTAGCTTCTAGCTCGGTGCTTGAAGTAATTCGTGACAATGCAGGCGAATGGCTCACAGACCTCAGGCTGTTTGACGTCTACCAGGGTAAAGGCATTGATCCTGATAGAAAAAGCCTGGCCGTCGGCTTGACCTGGCAACATCCATCGCGCACTCTTAACGACGATGAGGTGAATGAAACCCTGCAAACCATCCTCACCTCGCTTGAACAAAGGTTGAACACCACGTTAAGGAAATAACGGCATGGGTGCTCTGACGAAAGCTGAGATGGCCGAAAGGCTGTACGAGGAGCTGGGGCTTAACAAGCGTGAGGCCAAGGAGCTGGTCGAGCTGTTTTTCGAAGAAATTCGGCACGCGCTTGAAGACAACGAGCAGGTCAAGTTGTCCGGTTTCGGCAACTTCGACCTTCGCGACAAACGCCAGCGGCCGGGCCGCAACCCTAAAACAGGGGAAGAGATCCCGATCACCGCGCGCCGCGTCGTCACCTTTCGTCCAGGGCAGAAGCTGAAAGCCCGGGTAGAGGCCTATGCTGGAACCAAGCCATAACGACGAGCTGCCCCCCATCCCGGGCAAACGCTACTTCACCATCGGTGAAGTCAGCGAGCTCTGTGCGGTAAAACCGCACGTGCTGCGCTACTGGGAGCAGGAATTTCCGCAGCTCAACCCGGTGAAGCGCCGTGGCAACCGGCGGTATTATCAGCGCCAGGATGTGCTGATGATCCGCCAGATCCGCGCTTTGCTGTATGACCAGGGCTTTACCATTGGCGGGGCGCGGTTACGGCTCTCCAGTGATGAGGTCAAGGATGAGTCCAGCCAGTACAAGCAGCTGATTCGGCAGATGATTGCGGAGTTGGAGGATGTGTTGGTGGTGCTGAAGAAGTGACCTGGTTGGCGACGAGTGGATTTTTTTGAAAAAAAGCTTCCATTATTCAAAAGGTTAGGTTAAATTCTTCAACGTTCTCAGCGGTATCGAGAATGATGTCGGGGCGTAGCGCAGCCCGGTAGCGCACTTGCATGGGGTGCAAGGGGTCGAGTGTTCGAATCACTCCGTCCCGACCAAAATACTCCAAAGAATCCAGTCACTTAGCGGTGACTGGATTTTTTTATGCCTTCGATTTTTGTCGCTGATAGAAATTTACCCCACTTTTTGCGCCACCGAGATGTTGATTAGATTTCGCGGGCTGCTTAGTACATCGAAATCCGTGACGGAGGGCTCCTCAGGGCCGTTTACCTCAAGGGGGCATATGCTTCACGTAACTGATCTGCAAGTGGTGAATTTTGGATGGCCGCTTTTGACCCCAAGCAGGAAACTCACCAGGGGCTAAATTCAGCTAGAAGCTACTACCTTGAAGGTGACTACGAATCTAGGGGCAATTCACATTGCCATCCATGCTTACTTAGATGTGGAATCGCTGGGCGGCGCGAAAGCCGCCAAGCAATTGCATGCGACGTTTCTGTGTCTAGAACAGTGAACCCTGAGTGCTCTGGCGTTTCGAATTGAATGTCTCAACCGGGATGTTGTACAGGACACTCATCCCTTTACGGAAGTCCTTGATGCCACCGTAACTTGGGTGGCGGATTGCAACGACTTCGATATCAAAGCGGCTCGCATAGCTGTAGGCATCACCGCCAATGGCTACTATTCGACGTATGCCGAGCCACTTGATTAATGTTTCGTTGAGCAGATCGACCTTCTGCAGTTCCCGTGCAGTAAACTTGCGGTTGGTAAACGGGTTGCCGGGCTCGTGCGGATGAAACGGGAAGACGTTCCAGAGCAGCGGTGGAAGCTTGAGTGCCCTGAGCACTGACCAGATTTCGGATGCGGTGCGCTCGACCACTGCCGGTCCTACTGTTGCCTGCTTGAAGTCCGACCCCGGGTAACGCAGCATCATTTCCGGAAGGTGGAATTCGTCGGTTAGAGCCAACCCAGTCCGTCGGCCACCGCGATACCCCAAGTCTCGTCCCATCCAGATGGTGTCGACACCGATATCGGTCGCGGCCTTGAGATAGCCGCGCAAATTACGGCGGCGTGCGGCGACAGCATCGCTGCGATCGTGGACGGGACACTTGTCAGCGTAGGGATTGAATACGTTGTCCAGCTTCAGCTCAGACAGGGCATTCACAAAGGCGGTAGGGTTCATGGCTGCTCTTTCTTTTCTAAAGGGTCAAACTATATGCCGTGTTCAAGCACGTTGACCTGTACGGTACCGCACAGGTCTATTTGCTGCTAGGGAAAGACCTGAAAACCGGTAAGGATCGCTTTTTCCCACTGCCACTGCCTACACGCCTCGACCTCACAGCCTTCGACCATGCTTTCGATTTGTCTTAGCGCGCCGTAATCCAGTGCGTCGGGCTTGGCGTCGATATAGAACTCGGGACTCTGGGTATGGTTGGGATCCAGGTCGCGATACCTTCCTCGATGATCATCGCGCGGGCTCCCTTTTCGTTCTCGTCCTTCTTGGGATCGGACTTGTGCTTGCGTTTGAGCAGCGCGCGCACTACGAGCGACCCGCCTGGAAACGCAACGTAGGCCAGATAGAAAACGTCGTGGAATCAGTAGTCATCCGGCTCGTTGAGTCGGCCCCAATGAACCCGCGCTTCAGGTTCTGCACAATATAGCCTTCTCGGGGTATCCCGTTCATTGAACTCCATGGCTAATTTGGCGGGGAATTGTTCATGATCTGGGCGCACGAAATCAAACGGCGGCAGATAGACGGTTTTGTCACCGGGCCACCGGCTGAGAATCTTGTCGATGTTATTCCGAGCCACGTTCTCGATTTTTAGATCCAAGCTGGCGCCAGGGATGGCCAACTCCGTCAGATGGAACCCCAGATTCAGGCTGTGCGATGAGGGAGACGAGGCGTGTATGGAGGCAAGCGACACCCCTGCCAGCACACCTGCTCGGTTTGCCAATCTGGCGAGCTGGCAGGGGTGCTCCGGGCCCTTGCGCATTTTCATGAGGCTGTCGATATGCCGCAAAATCATGAGCAGGATGGGTGACTTCGTTCTTTCTCCAAATTCCGAGCGCAGATAGGCGATGCAGCTGGCACCTGTTTCATCCGAGTTAACATCAGCAGACGCCGCAATGTTGATCAGATACTGCAGTACATCCCAAACTCCTCGACAACTAGGTCGCTGACAGAGCCCGCTAAACGGTCGCGATCGGCCTTTTCGACTGCGGAGGGTAGTCCACCCGCTTCGCCGAAATAGCCGAGCTTTAGCTTCTGGTAACTACTTTCATCCGTCTGGAAGTGATTGGTGTCGCCGGCTTCCGGTCGGTACAGAGGGGGCGATAGCGAGGGTAGTTGCGATATTGCTGCCGGCATGGAAGGTCCGTTTCAATAGTCAGAGGCTAGAGATGGCATCTCGATGATGCTCGGATCACCTCGTATTGCATCTGCCTTGCGTAACTGACAATTTTTCCCGGTCTGCATCGTGCGCATCCATTGTCAGCGCCCGCATCCTCCCGGACGTGGTAACATCATAGTTTGGATAACGCGGCTTGGGCTGGAGCCACTTGCGTCTTAGACCAAGCTTGTCGGCGAAGATGTACAATCAGTCCAGCTAGTCGGCAACCAAGTGGCTCTATTCACAGGTGCACCACTTGATTTGCTCTGCATCAACGTAGACCGCCATGGTGCGAGTCTTCACTGGGGCACAACGTTGGCATAATCTTTTTAATTCTGCCGGGTAGATTAGCGCCAGGAAGCTGGTCGGCCTCTGCGGCCGCGATCAACGATCTCGTTAAACCAAGCATCAATTTCGGCCCTGAAACCTTCCGAGAATCCGTTCCGGTAGTTTCTCGAATGTGGGTATAGATCATCTCCTTCGAAGTCGCGTAGATGCTCAGGAATCTCTACGGCACTTGCTCCCCAGTAAACAAAATCTTCGCCGATCAGAACGTTGTCCGAGCCGGTATCCCGGTTCAGGTTCTCCCGGTTCAATGCTCCTCCCGCGAGGCTGTGATGTGAGTCCTCTTGAATCCAGCCAGCACCGTCCCGACGGTAGATATTGTCTCCATAGGCCATGCTTTTGCTTGCACGCAGATTGGGGCGCTTGATTCTAAACGCATCGTGCTCCCAGTATTCCTGAAAGGACACTTTCTGGGAAACTCGCATTGCGAAGATCACCCTGCCTTCAAGTTTTAGGGCTTTGCTGCCACAGCCAATGATGATGTCTCCTACCCGGGCTCCTTCCCTTATCTGTGGTTTGCAGGTACCAAGAGTACAGATGCCATGAAAGGGGTTTGGCGCAAAGCCGTAATCCCTAACGAGCTTGTAGGAATATACTTTCGGTAGATCACTCATTGGCACTTGACCCGATTAATGTCGCGTTCTTCGCGTGGGCTGCCGTCTGCGCGCTCCCATATCGATTCTCCCCCGATGACCTCATCTAGCCGGGGACTCTGAATCGTGAGCACGGAGTGGGCGTGTTCATCGAATACCTGAGGCAGCGACTCGATGTCTTCAGCGATGGCTACGATGCGTGTAGCACACATCGCAGCATGTTCGGCTGCACCTACCACGCATTCGTAACCTTCCTCTGGGATCAAGAAAATGCTGATCACGGCGTTGTCAATGCAGCTCTGGATCTCATCGGAAACGGGTTGTTCCGCCTGAGCTGCTTCAACTTCAGGCTGCTCGGCTCCGGTCATGCAGATCTCGAAACCTCTGTCATTCAATTGTTGCGCCACTGCCTGGGCTTTCTGTTCGAGTCCTGTCGTGAAGACGATGCACGCCTTATCGCTCATCACTGAATCTCCTTAACCGAGTGTGTAGGTAGTTAGACGGCTTGAAGGGAAACGCTGGGCCAGCGTTCCAGGACGCAATAATCGAGCGACGGCTACTCATCGCTGTCATTTCCTTCGCGAAAGCTGATCGTGTGATTCTCGAAGTCCGCCATTACGTAGCCTTTTCGCTTACTAACGAGCTCCCGGAATATGCTGAAACCGTCCATGATCGCCTTTTCCCATTGCCACAATGCACACCAAGCAACCTCGTAGCCTCTGACGAAATCCTGAATGGACTTTAACAAGTCATAGTCGATGTGATCGACGTTCTCGAACAACTCGCACTCAAGTCCGCGGCCAAAGATGAATGTGGCGACCCCTTCCTCGATGAGGATGGCCCGGGCGCCGTCTTGGTTTTCATCAATTTCAGGAACGCATTTTCGCTTCAGGTGAAGAAGTGCTCGGAGCACGGGGGACCACCCCAGATGAACTGCAAACGCTAGGTGGAAGACATCGTGGAATCGATAGTCATCGCGTTCCATCTTGTTGTCGGTCAAGCGATCGCCAATGATGATCTTGTTGCACTTCTGAATGACGTACTGCTTCTCGCCTGCGGTCTCTTCGGCAATATAGAATTCCAGGCGTGGAGGGAATCGTTCATTCTTGGGCATGTCGGTATCAAAGCGCGACGGGTAGACCGTGTCTGCCGGCCAGCGACTGAAGGTCTTCTTCACGTTTCCAAGAGCCGCTGCACCCATGTCTACATCGGCTGAGTTCGCCGCGGCGACCAGTGCTCGAAATATCTCCACCATGTGCGCAGAAAGCTGATCGCGGTTGCGCTTGAACGTGCCGATTTTGAAGTCATTGAGCAGCTCGCCCACACAGCCGGCGAGCGCAAGAACCTGTGTGCTAAACGATTCTTCCGAAACCGGTTCACCATTTCGACTCTGCAGATCGGCAAATCCCAGGTTGGGGTCCTCTGGCATCACTCTGTCCCAGTCTTCCAGGCCGCGAAACGCCTGCTGAGCAATAGTGGGCAGGTCGAGCTGGGCTCGCGTGGCCAGCGTTGAGAAATACCAGAGTGTGTCGCCAAGTTCCTCGAGAATGGTTGCGCTGTAGCGCTTAAAGGCTGCCCGATCTCGCTGCAGTTTCTTGAAGGCACTCAGCAGGCTGCCGACCTCGCCGAAAAGCCCGAGGATCGTAAGCTCCAATCCGGCATCCGGCAATTTGTCAGTCGTGTGCGCAATGCGCTGGTATGTGCTGATGCTCATTCGGCCGTCATGGATCTCTGATGGCAGGATGACGAATTGTTCAGGTGTGCTCGACGGGGCGAAACGGTCTTTCGATGAAAGTGTCTGTATGTTCATGCAGGCCCCCGACTGAACTGATAACTCAGGCTCGACTGTCAGCCCAGTGAAGTCGATTTGACATCATCATGATGGATCCAATGTGAGGTATTCAAGTCTGGAGCAGGGAATTCAGACGGAGATTTGTGTAGCTGACATACGCAGTAACAAAAACGTTGACCGTTGTGCTGCGGCAGCGGATCGCTTTACAGCCATCCGCTGCCGCAGCGGGGATCACCGCTTGAGTGCTGAAGCGTGGGTGATTACGACTGGCGGTGCATCTGGATTTCAAACGGCTTGCCAAACGGATCCGTTGCCTTGAGCACGATGATGTCCGGGGAGACCGACTCCAGGCCATACTCGTCGGACATACCACTAGGGTAGGCATCGCTCAGTTCGGGGGTCTGTTTACCCGACAGCTTTTCTACCAGCCGTGGGTTGATATCTATTCCCGCCACCTCGATAGAATTGGTCGTTGAGTGCATTTTTTGCAAGGTAATCGACAGCCGCTCGCTGTCAGCAGTCCAGCTACCGGCGCCTATAACGTTGTAGCTAAATTTATAACCTTGCTCCTTGATCCTACCCTCTAGCGTGATGACGCCGGAAACGTTGTATTTCCCCTCATGAAAGAGATTAGTGCGTCCTTTAAAGTGTAGGGTGCCGTCGGTAATCGGATACGAGTAATCGCTGTCCCATCGACCTACGACATCCGGGTTGAGGTTGGTGATCGGGTGGAAGACGAAATAAAGAGCGGCGATGCCCGCCGCGCTGCTAAAGAAGGATGTAACAGAAGCCACGATCTTCATAGCCGGCGACAGCTTTTTGAAACGCTCAATAATACGCATGAACAGAGTCCTTCTAAACAACGGAGTTATCTAACGGTATGTGATAGCTTAGTTTAAGCCATGCTTTAGTGTATCGGCGGCACTCTGAAATTCTGTAGGTCAAGGCGTAATAGCACACTCGATCTGCATCGCGTATGCGGAAATTACAGAGCGGGGCGCGTATGGGAGATGGACTGGTGTTCATTGTGAAGTTTCCCATCACGATCTAGAGTTCTCAAGGATGCTTCGTCTCATGCTGGCAAGTCGCAAAGGGTGGCAGCGGCCGTTCATGCCATTTGGCCGCTACGGAGGTAAACGCAGATCCCATACGCGGGGAACAGCGTGTCAGTGAATGGCGGATCAAAGTGCGCTGCTTTCGTCCCACGCTTTCGTCTACGGGACGGGTGCTCCGAGATTTCGGTGGTAACGCTCAGAATATGACTGTAGGTAAAAGCGAATGTGTCAGTTTTACAAATTCAAGTCAGCCTTCAATTGCTTTTAGCTGCTGCTTCAATTTCTCGTTGAGCAACATACCATTTACGCCTGAGTGAATTTCGCGATGGCAAGACGGGCAGACAGCACCTACGTACCGAGGGTGGTCGAGGCCTCCGTCGGAGAGCCGATTTACATGATGCGGTTCGAGGTACGGGGTTCCATCCTTCTTAATGAAGGGCGCTGGCTTTTCACAGCTTTCACATAAGCCTTTGGCACGCATGAGGACGTAGTGAGCGACCTTCCGGCTGCGCTGGTAAATTTTGCGATGCGCCGATTGGTTCATTGCATCCGTTACCGGCTTACAGGCAGCCAGAGCAGCTATCCGAGCAGCCGCTAACGAATCTGCAAGTTCAACGTCTGTCTCCAACTCAGTTTCGATATTCAGCTCTGGACTGCCCACAGGTACCAATCTGAATACAAGAGCAGTACGATCCTCGCCATCAATATCCGGCTGGGTTCGTTCAAAGACATCGGCGCAACTGAACTCACCTACATAGCGGTTACCTTTTCCTTTACCGAGCGATGTGAACAGATGAAGCGCACGACCTGTCTCAGCATGCTCAGCCACAGCTCTGTTGCCACGGTTCAATTTCATAGGGCCACGCTTCCCTTCACCGGTGTAGAGAAACGCACCGTTGTCCCAGCTGTCGGCATAGCCGTATTGCTCGCCACTATCACCTGTAAACAAGAAAATCGCCGGGTGGGTAGCTGAGGCTGCTATGCCGCTCTGCCAGCTACCTCCGAATGGTCCGTTGATTTCAGTCACGCGATCATAAATGGCTCCAGGTTCGAACTGCAGGACTGGTTCTAGACCAGTGCTTTGCAGCTCGATAGTGGTAAACCCACGCTTTTCTAAATAGCGGTTTGTGAGGTGTCCGCCTGGGAATTGGCTAACTGCGATGCCGGTAGCCAAGGAGACTATTTTCTTTGCTGGGTACGATGTACCCCCTACAGCAATCGCGTAGCGGTGGGCAGGGTTCGTCTCCCAACCATGCCACTCTCGTCTTCCTCTTAAGTCGCGGTCAAATTCCAGCAAAGCCTCGTCAATACGTTCCTTCGATACAGCTTTGATCGCCACGTGCGCTGCCCTTTGTCGCCGATGTTTGTAGGAAATTTCCCCATCGTCGCCAAAGTGATCAAACGGTTCAAGAAAAACTGGCAAAGCGCCACTGCGATCGTAGCGTCCGCGCGAGAGTTCGTATGCGTTTCAGGTCCATATTCGTTGTGGCAGCAGGCGTGCCCAGGGGCTACGGAATCGGATTTTCCCTCTTCCTTGTAGTCCGTTTCCGAAACATACTCCTACCCCCTTACAGCCCGTTGCAGCCGCTGCATCACCCATCTAGTCTCGCCAAGTCGCTGCCAATTCAGCGACCGGTTTTGACAGACCGGGAAGATAGTAACGCGCGTGCATGGCCGTCTATGGTGGCTGTACGTGGGGCACTTCGGTGCGCCGGTTTCCTATTTTCCCGGTCTGTCAACCCGCGTACAGCTGCCACCTTTCTGTTTGACAGCAGAGAACGGTAGCTCCATTTGAAAATAGGAGCTCTACCATGCTGAAAATAGTCCCCGATCCACCCCTACACGACAAATACACCACCCACACCCTCGAAGACCTCCTGGTCCAGATCTCCGAATACCTCGTCTGCGCCCTGACCGTCAGCCAGCAGACCGTCCTGCTGCACGCCAAACCGCCAGGTCAGGTCCTGACCCTCGCCGCCATGCACGAAATCGACAGCGCCCGCACCCTGGTGGAAGTGGCGCTGAGCCGCGTGCAATCCCGGCACTGACCTGGCGAGCCTCGGCTCGCACTTGACGTTCACCGATCAGGCCCCGCGCCGTTCGCGGGGCCGCAGGAGGAATGGTATGGATAAGGAATTGCAAATCCCGCGCATCAAGGAACTCGCCACCACCGGCGTCGGGCATTTCGGCGAAGGCGCGCAGGTGAGTGTGCAAGACCCGCTTTTCCGCGTGGTGGCGGGGCATCCGCTGGACCATGCGGTGGAGCAGGCGACCGTGCTGATGTGTGCAGTGCACAAGATGAGTGATCTGGCGATGGTGGAGACTGATCACCTGCCTACGCTGCTGACGGCGGTGCATTACCTCAGCGGTATGGCCAAGGCGTTGGCCCAGGATGTGAATCATGGGTTGATGGTAGGGCGGGGGGCTGAGTAGGGGAGGGTATCTGGCTGGGGGCTGGTTGCCTGGGCGGGCGCTATCGCGGGGCAAGCCCGCTCCCACGATCCCGCTCCAACAAGTCCGCTGCCACGTTTCGGCTAGCCGCTATGGCGCCAGGTTCACGCCGTTACAGCGCCCCTTGGTCGAGAAATCGTTAATCTGCCGCGCCTTGTTCACCGACATCAGTATCGTGCAGCCGCCAGGATGGGCCACGTCGTCCCAGTAGTTGGTATGGACCATCACGTTGCCTTGCATCTCGGCGGTGCTGCCGACCACCTCCTTTTGCACGTAGGTGGTATCGCGGTACCAGCCCAACTGCACCCCAGCGCCGTCGGGCAACGGCTCCATGCGCATGGGCGGGCCGAAGAAGTCGATGGCCTGCTTGGCGTCGCGCCCTTGCCATTGGTTGCCCGCCATCAGCTCCGGCAGGGTCGGGATGCAGCCGGCCAGCGCAGGCAGCAACAGGCCTAGGACCAGCAGAGGGCGCGTGCTCATCGTGGGGTGTTCGCCAGCATGTCGTCCAGCTCCTGCACCGCCTGGCTGTTGGCCTGCACGCCAATCAACTGGATGAACATGGCCTGGATGGTAGCGACCATCTGCGCCGCCGGCATCTTGCCGATCGACAGCATCTGGTTGCGCGCGCGGTTGTCGGGGGCGCAGACGAAGGCGAAGGTGCGCTGCAGCCAGTAGTCCTTTGGTGCGACCCAGTCTTTGGCGTTGGTTTTCACATCGCGCACGGCGCCGTCGAAGCGACGTATCGCCCGGGCGCTGTCCAGGCGGATCTGGCGCTGTTTGCATTTGACCTGCACCTCGTAGGCGGCGAGGGTCGGGAAGGCCGGGTCTTCGAACAGCTGCATGACCTGGGCCGATTGCACGCCACCGGGCTTTTGCAGGATGCCGGCGGCATCGGCGACGTAGACCTCGTTGTGCAGGCGTTCGCCTTTACCGTAGATGATCCAGTAGTCGCCCGAGGCGGGTGCGGCCAGGGCCGGGGTGCTGCAGGTGAGGGCCAGGATGGCCAGCCATTGGCAGAGGGGGGGAAGTTTGTGGCCCATGGAGTCCTTTCCTGGTTTTTGTAATCAAGAAGGGACTATACGAGCGCTTGGTGAGTAGGGTCGATTAGGGCGGTTGTGCTAATGGCCAAGGGCCTGTAGCACGTTGAGGCAGTAATGGTGGGTGAGGTCGGGATTGTGGTTTGAGCGGAAATCGCTGGGACCGCTTTGCGGTCCTTTCGCGACGCAAGGCCGCTCCCACAGAGAGGGTAGGGCGGCGTATGGGGTGGGTTAGGCTATTGGTGGCAGCTCATGGTCGAAGGGCAGGTTCGGGCCTGTTCGGGAGCAGGTGATTGCTGCGGCATGGATTGCGTAGGCGAGGATTGCATCGATGGTTTCATGGGGGAGCTTCGCCACACCGGCCGGGCTGTCTGCACCGAGGCGTGCGAGGTAGGCGAGCACGGCGGCTTGGAAGGTGTCACCGGCGCCGACGGTATCGCTTACCGGCAACGACGTATCCGCTGGGCGCTGCCATGAACCCTGTGCGCAATGCACGCTGGCTCCGTCTGCTCCATGGGTGATGAAAACGAGTCGGCAGCGATCTTTTAGCCAGCCTTGGGCCACGTCACGAGTCTCCCGACCTGGATAGAGCAGGGCGATGTCTTCCTCACTGGCCTTGATCACATGCGCATGCCCGGCAAACGCTTCCACCTGCCGCCGCCACAGCGCCACATCCGGCTGCGGATTAAGCCGCACATTCGGATCCAGGCTAATCAGCCGACGGTCCCGCTCGCGCTCCACCAGTGCCATCAGCGTATCGGCTACGGGCTGCACTACCAGTGTGTATGAGCCTACATGCAACCCACGCACACGCTCATCCAACTCCGGCAGATACGCCAGCGTCACCTGCCGATCCGCACACCCTTCACCGCGAAACTGATACTGCGCCGAGCCATTGGCATCCAGCCCGACCATGGCCAGGGTGGTCGGTGCATCACTGGTCACCACATAGCGGCAGTCCACCCGTTCCTCTTCCAGCACCCGCCGCAGCCGGGCACCGAGGTAGTCGCTGGACAACCCGCCGAACAACGCCGATTCCGCGCCCAGCCGGCGCAGGCCAACAGCCACGTTGAACGGCGACCCGCCGGCAATCGCGGTAAACCCCAGCTCGCTGCTGCGGTTGCTGTTTTCCACGCTGAAGACATCGAACAGGGCCTCGCCACACACCAGGTACATGCAGTTCTCCAGAACGAAAGACAAGGGAAGGATACCCGCACTCAGCGCGCAGGCAGTTGCTCCCGATATCGTTGATAGGCAACCTCGTACTCGGCCTGTTGCGCCGGGCGGGGTAGGGTTCGGGTGCTTTCGTCGAGGGCGACGCAGCGTTTGCACAGAGTTTCGAGGCTGTCGCTCTGGCCCAGCTGGCGACCGAGGCTCCAGGCGGCCTGGATCGCGGCGCCCAGGGCGGCGGCTTCGGTCTGTTGGGGGCATACCACCGGCAGGCCCAGCAGGTCGGCGAGTGTCTGGCGCCACAGCGGGCTTTTCGCCGCGCCGCCGACCAGGCGGATTTCGCTGCCTCGCAGGCCGCTGGTGCGCAGCAGGTCGAGGCCGTAGCGCAGGCTGAAGCAGGTGCCTTCGAGCACGGCGCGGCAGAGGTTGGCGCGGGTCAGGTTGGCGCTGGTCATGCCGTGCAGGCTGGCCGTGGCTTCGGGCAGCGCGGGCACGCGTTCGCCGTCGAAGAACGGCAGCATCAGCAGGCCGTCGGCGCCGATCGGGGCTTGGGCGGCGAGGGCAGTGAAACGGTCGAGGTCGAGTTCCAGCAGGTCGCGCACCTGGGCGCAGGCGCTGGTGAGGTTCATGGTGCAGATCAACGGCAGCCAGCCGCCGCTGGAGGCGCAGAAGGTCGCCACTTCGCCCTGGGCGCTGACGTGGGGCTGGTCGGCGTGGGCGGCCAGGGTGCCGGAGGTGCCCAGGCTCAGGGTGATCATGCCGGGGGCGATATTGCCGGTGCCGATGGCGCCGAGCATGTTGTCGCCGCCGCCCGTGGCCACCCAGGTCTGTGGGCTCAGGCCGAGTGCAGTGGCGGCCTGTTCGCGCAGGGTGCCGATGCAATCGCCGGATTCGAGCAGCTCAGGTAGTGCAGCCAAAAGACGCTCGCCCGGCTCGATGTGCTGAAGGACATCGGGCGCCCAGCTCCGTCGGCGCACGTCGTAGTAGCCGGTGCCAGAGGCGTCGCCGGGTTCGCTGCAGGCACGGCCGGTCAGCCAGTAATTCAGGTAGTCGTGGGGCAGCAGGATATGGGCGAGGCGGGCGAACAGCTCGGGATGATGGTGCTTGGTCCACAGCAATTTGGACACGGTATAGCCCGGCGCGATCACCAGCCCGAGGCGTTCGAGCGAGCCGTGGGCGCCACCGAGGGCATCGAGCAGTGCCTGGTTCTCGGGCGCGCTCTCGGTGTCGCACCAGAGCTTGGCCGGGCGCAGCACCTGGCCCTGGGCGTCGAGCATCACCAGGCCGTGTTGCTGGCCGGATACCGCCAGTGCGCGGATCGCCCGGCCATCCACGCCGGCTTCTCGCAATGCCGCGGCCACCGCCGCGCGCAGGGCGTCCAGCCAGTCGGCGGGGTCCTGTTCACGCCTGCCATCACGACCTTGGGGCGGGGCATGGGCGGCGCTGCCCAGGCCGAGCACCTGGCCGCTGCCGGCGTCCAGCACCAGGGCCTTGGTGCCCTGGGTGCCGCAGTCGATGCCGAGGAACAATCCGTCCATTTCGAAACACTCCGTGTCAGTCGCCGAGGACCTGGCGCAGGGTTTCACTCACGCCGACTTCGCGCAAGCTGTCGTACAGGCGCTCGAAGGCGCTGACGAACGCCTTGGACGCGGGGATGGCACTGCCGAAGATCGCCTCGTCGCCCAGCACCCGGGCGGCCAGGCCGTCGCGCTGCACCACTCGGGCCTGGCAATCGGCGGCGCGGGGGTCGGGGATGCTGTAGCGGGTGCCGTGTTCGTCTTCGCCGCGCAGGTACAGGGCCCAGGCGGCCACTACCAGGGCCACGCGCTCCAGCGGCTTGCCGTCGGCGATCAGGCGGTTGGCGGTGGGCACGATGAACTTGGGGAACTTCGACGAGCCGTCGGAGCACACGCGCTCCAGCTGGTCGGCGATGGCGCGGTTGGCGAAGCGTTCGCCGAGGCTTTGCTTGTAGCGCTCAAGATCGATGCCGGGCACCGGGGCCAGTTGTGGGGTTACGTCCTGGTCCATGAAGGCGTGCATGTAGCGGTGCAGCAGCGGGTCGGCGAGGGTTTCGTGGACGAAGCGGTAGCCCTGCAGGAAGCCCAGGTAGGTGAGGGCCAGGTGGCTGCCGTTGAGCAGCTTGATCTTCATTTCTTCATAGGGGGTGACGTCGTCGGTGAACTGCACGCCGACCTTTTCCCAGGCCGGGCGAGCGGCGACGAAATTATCTTCCACCACCCATTGCAAAAACGGCTCGCACACCACCGGCCAGGCATCGTCGACGCCGTGGCGTTCGCGCAGTTGCTGGCGGTGAGCGGGGCTGGTCATTGGGGTGATGCGGTCGACCATGGCGTTGGGGAAGCTGACGTGGCTGGCGATCCAGTCGGCCAGGTCGGGGTCGAGGCGCTGGGCGAAGGCCAGCAGGGCTTTGCGGGCGACGTCGCCGTTGTGCGGGAGGTTGTCGCAGGACATCACGGTGAACGGGCCGGTGCCAGATTCGCGGCGGCGGCGCAGGGCTTCGCAGAGGTAGCCGAACACGCTTTGTGGGGTTTGTGGGTTGGCCAGGTCGTGCTGGATTTGCGGCAGGTCGGCGCGGAACTCGCCGGTGCTGTCGTCGATGCAGTAGCCGCCTTCGGTGATGGTCAGCGAGACGATGCGGATATTGGGTTCGGTCAGCTTGGCCAGCAGCGGTTCGGCGCCGTCCTCGGCCAGCAGCATGCCGTTGATGGCGGCGATCACGCGTACCTTGGTGTCGGGCTGGTCGCCCAGTTCGAACAGGGTGTAGAGATGGTCCTGGCCGGCCAGGGCGTCGCGCATGGCGCGGTCTTCGCTGCGCAAGCCGACGCCGCAGATGGCCCAGTCGAGGCCTTCGCCGCAGTTCATCAGGGCGTCGGTGTAGGCGGCCTGGTGGGCGCGGTGGAAGCCGCCGACGCCGATGTGGACGATGCCCTGGCGCAGTTGGGCGCGGTCGTAGCTGGGGCGGGCGACGGTGGGCGGCAGTTGGCCGAGGTTGTGCTGGTTCAATTTCATCCTGGAGTCCTTAGGCCGCTTGTTGCAGACGTTTGTCGAGGGCCTGGCCGTTGCTGTCGAACAGGTGGCAATGGGCGGGATCGAAGGTCAGTTCCAGCGCCTCGCAAAAGCCTGGTGCGAAGTCGCCGCGCACTCGCACGGTGAGCATTTCCCCGGAGGCGGCGCGCATATGGCAGTAACTGTCGCTGCCCAGTCGCTCGCTGACATCGGCAGTCACCTGCAGCGAGCCCTGGGTACCTTGCCCGGCGCGGTCGATGTTCAGGTGCTCAGGACGAATCCCCAGTGTCACCTGGCTACCGGTATGCAGCTCCCCCGCGCACAACGGCAGGGCGATACGGGCGCCGCACTCAAGCGCCACCTCGCACTGGTTGCCCTGGTTGCGGCTCAGGTGCCCACGCAGGAAGCCCATCTTCGGCGTCCCCAGAAACCCCGCGACAAACAGGTTGGCCGGATGGTGGTACAGCTCCAGCGGCGAGCCGACCTGCTCGATGCGCCCGCCGTTGAGCACCACTACCTTGTCGGCCAGGGTCATCGCCTCGACCTGGTCGTGGGTCACGTAGATCATGGTCGCCGCCAGCTCCTGGTGCAGGCGCGCCAGTTCCAGGCGCATCTGCACGCGCAGGGCGGCGTCGAGGTTGGACAGTGGCTCGTCGAACAGGAAGATCTTCGGATTGCGCACGATCGCCCGGCCGATCGCCACCCGCTGGCGCTGGCCGCCGGAGAGCTGGCGGGGCTTGCGTTCGAGCAGCGGTTGCAGCTCGAGGATGCGCGCGGCGTTGTCGACCTTGGCGCTGACCTCCTGCTTGCCGACGCCGGCCAGGTCCAGGGCGAACGACAGGTTCTTGCGCACGGTCATGTGCGGGTACAGGGCGTAGGTCTGGAACACCATGGCCAGGTCGCGCTTGGCCGGGGCGGTGTCGGTGATGTCGGCGCCGTCGAGGGTGATGCTGCCGCTGCTGACCTCCTCGAGGCCGGCGATCAGGCGCAGCAGGGTGGACTTGCCGCAGCCGGAGGGGCCGACGAACACCACGAACTCGCGGTCGCGCACATCCAGGTCGATGCCCTTGATGATGGCGTGGCCATCGAAGCCTTTGTGCAGGTTGCGGATTTTCAGGTCAGCCATGGGGGGTGTCCTCGTCAAGGCGTGGAAAGGGGGCGTGGAAAGGGCTGGCGTGGGAGCGGGCTTGCCCCGCGATGCAGGCGGCGCGGTGGATGGCACCGGCGTAGCCGGTGATCGCGGGGCAAGCCCGCTCCCACGCCAAACGCAAAATCAGGGGCCTCGGAATCATTTGACGGCCCCAAACGAAAGCCCGCGCACCAGCTGCTTCTGGCTGATCCAGCCAAAGATCAGGATCGGCGCGCAGGCCAGGGTCGAGACGGCCGAGAGCTTGGCCCAGAACAGCCCTTCAGGGCTCGAATAGGAAGCCACCAACGCAGTCAGCGGCGCGGCGGCGGACGAGGTCAGGTTCAGCGACCAGAACGCCTCGTTCCAGCACAAAATCAACGACAGCAGCAGGGTCGAGGCCAGCCCGCCACGGGCGATCGGCAGCAGCACGCGGACGATCTCCTGCCAGGTGCCGGCGCCGTCCAGCCGCGCGGCTTCGAGGATGTCCACGGGGATGTCCTTGAAGTAGGTGTACACCATCCACACCACGATCGGCAGGTTGATCAGGGTGTAGACGATGATCAGCGCTAGACGCGAATCCAGCAGGCCGAACTGCTTGGCCAGCAGGTAGATCGGCATCAACACGCCCACCGGCGGCAGCATCTTGGTCGACAGCATCCACAGCAGCGTGCGCTTGGTATGGCGGGTTTCGAAGAAGGCCATCGAGTAGGCCGCCGGCACGGCGATCAGCATGCACAGCAGGGTCGCCGAGAACGAAATCAGCACCGAATTCCAGGCGTAGGCGAAGTAGTCGCTGCGCTCATTGATGTGCAGGTAGTTCTCCAGCGTCGGCGCAAAGATGAACTGCGGCGGCGTGGCGAAGGCGTCCAGCTCGGTCTTGAAGCTGGTCAGCAGCATCCAGAAAATCGGGAAGAAGATCACCAGGGCGATGGCCCAGCACAGCAGGCCGAGCAGCGCGTTCTTCAGGGTGCGGGTTTGCTTGAGTGTCAGCATGGCGGGCTCCTCAGCTGCGCGCGGTGAGGTTCTTGCCGATCATGCGAACCAGCACGATGGCGGCGATATTGGCGATCAGCACGGCGATCAGGCCACCGGCCGAGGCCATGCCGACGTCGAACTGCAGCAGCGCCTGGTTGTAGATCAGGTAGGCGAGGTTGGTGGATTCGTAACCCGGGCCGCCGCTGGTGGTGGTGAAGATCTCGGCGAACACCGAGAGCAGAAAGATCGTCTCGATCATCACCACCACGGCGATCGGCCGGGCCAGGTGCGGCAGGGTCAGGTGCCAGAAGATCGCCAACGGGCCTGCGCCATCCAGGCGGGCGGCTTCCTTCTGCTCCTGGTCCAGCGACTGCATCGCGGTCATCAGGATCAGGATGGCGAACGGCAGCCATTGCCATGACACGATCAGGATGATCGACAGCAGCGGGTAGTGCGCCAGCCAGTCCACCGGTTGCGCGCCGAACAGGCGCCACACGGCGGCGAGAATGCCCGACACCGGGTGGAAGATCAGGTTCTTCCACAGCAGCGCGCTGACCGTGGGCATGATGAAGAACGGCGAGATCAGCAGCACCCGCACCACGCCGCGGCCCCAGAACTCGCCGGCCTCCAGCAGCGCGGCGATCAGCACGCCGAGCACCACGCTGATCGCCAGTACGCTGCCGACCAGGGTCAGGGTGTTGAGGGCGCCGGGCATGAAGCCGGCGTCGGTGACGAAGAAGGCGAAGTTCTCCAGGCCCACGAACTGGTTTTCGCCGGGGTACAGCAGGTTGTAGCGGATCAGCGAGAAATACAGGGTCATGCCCAGGGGCACGATCATCCACAACAGCAGCAGCGCCACCGAAGGGCTGACCAGGAACCAGCCGGGGCCGACGCGGCGTTTGCCGGGGCGCGCGGTGGCGAGGCTCGGGGTGTCGAGGGCCGAGGTATTCATGGCGACTCCGTGTGCATCGGAAAGGGGCGGTCACCGCGCCGCAGGACGGCGCGGTCTACGGCGGTGCGAGCTACTTGGGGTAGCCGGCGCGCTTCATCTCGCGTTCGGTGGACTGCTGGGCCGAGGCCAGCACCTGGTCCACTTTCATCTGCCCGGTCAGCGCAGCGGAAAACAGCTTGCCGACCTGGGTACCGATGGCCTGGAACTCGGGGATGGTCACCAGCTGGATGCCGACGTAGGGCACGGGCTTGAGGGTGGGGTGGTTGGGGTCGACGCGCTTGAGCGATTCCAGCGTCACCTTGGCGAACGGCGCGGCGGCCAGATACGCGTCGCTGTAGGTCGAGGCGCGGGTGCCCGGTGGCACGTTGGCCACGCCTTCCTGCTCGGCCACCAGCTTGCCGTAGGCCTCGGAGGTGGCCCAGGTGCTGAAGGTCCTGGCGGCGTCCTTGGCCTTGGAACTGGTGGGGATCGCCAGTGCCCATGAGTACAGCCAGGTGGCGCCCTTGTCGGTGACTTCCTTGGGCGCGAAGGTGAAGCCGACCTGGTCGGCGACCTTGCTCTGGGACTTGTCGGTGACGAACGAGCCGGCGACGCTGGCGTCGACCCACATCGCGCATTTGCCGCTGTTGAACAGCGCGAGGTTTTCGTTGAAGCCGTTGCTGGAGGCGCCGGGCGGGCCGTATTGCTTGAGGGTGTTCACATAGAAATTCAGCGCGTTCTTCCACTCGCTGCCGCTGAACTCGGGTTTCCATTGCTCATCGAACCAGCGCGCGCCGAAGGCGTTGGCCACGGTGCCGATCAGCGCCATGTTCTCGCCCCAGCCGGCCTTGCCGCGCAGGCAGATGCCGTACTGGCCCTGGTCGGGGTGGTTGAGTTTGGCGGCGAACTCACCGAGCTGGGTCCAGGTCGGTTGCTCGGGCATGCTCAGCCCGGCTTTCTCGAACAGGTCCTTGCGGTAGTAGGTGATCGAGGCTTCGGCGTAGAAGGGCAGGGCGTACAGCGTGCCGTTGGCCGACAGGCCGTTGCGCACCGAGGGGAATACATCCTCGAGGTTGTAGTCGGCCGGCAGGTCGGTCATCGGTGCCAGCCAGCCCTTGGCGCCCCACAGCGCGGCTTCGTACATGCCGATGGTCAGCACATCGAACTGGCCGCCTTGGGTGGCGATGTCGGTGGTCAGGCGCTGGCGCAGCACGTTCTCTTCGAGCACCACCCACTTGAGCTGGATGTCCGGGTGCTGCTGCTCGAACACCTTGGCCAGGCGTTGCATGCGGATCATGTCGTTGTTGTTGACCGTGGCGATGGTCAGGGTCTCGGCGGCCTGGACGTGCAGCGGCAGGCTGAGGCAGGCGGCGGCCAGGCAGGCCTTGATCGAGTCGTTCATCGGTGAACTCCCTCGGGGATGACGTTATTGTTTTTGTGTCGCTCGCTGCCGATTACACCCGTGCTCGGCGATGGCGACAAAGCCTGGCCTGCACCTGGACTGATACTTTTTTGCTGTATGCGCGCCCCCTGTAGGAGCGGCCTTGTGTCGCGAAAGGGGCGCGCAGCGGCCCCAGGGTTTCAGCGTTAACGCATGAATCGCCGGGGCCGCTGTGCGGCCCTTTCGCGACACAAGGCCGCTCCCACAGGGATTGCGTACGACCTCGGTACATCGCCCCGATTCAGCCCCGGTTCTGCTCGGTCAGGCGCTGGGTCACCAGGCTGCGGTAGTCGGAAGGGGTCATGCCCTTGAGCTGCAGGAAGCGCCGGTTGAAGTTCGACAGGTTGCTGAACCCCGACTCGAAGCACACCTCGGTCACCGGCAGCTCGCCCTTGGCCAGCAGCTCGCACGACTTGCTCACCCGCAGCCGGTTGACGAACTCGACGAAGCCGCGCCCGGCGGCCTGCTTGAAAAACCGCGAGAAGTAGGTCGGCGTCATCCCCAGGTGCTCGGCCACCGCGTTCTGGCTCAGGTCCTGGGCGTAGTGCTGAAAGATGTAGTCCACCGCCCGGTTGATGCGCTCGACGTTGTGCTCGTCGGCCAGCTGCGAGGAGGTGACGGTGGACAGCAGCTGGTAGTCGTCACAGGCGGCCAGCTGCTCCATGAGGATAAAAAAGTATCCCAGGCGGGTCATGCCGCGGCTGTCGGCGATGCGCTGCAGCAAGTGGCGGCTCTCACGGATCAGCTCCGGGTCGCGGAACTCGATGCCATAGCGCGCCCGGGCCAGCAACGGGGCAAGCTGGGTGAGCTCGGAGAACACCTGCCCGCCGTCCTCGAGCACCTCGTCGGTGAAGTTGACCAGCATGTCGCGCTTGCCCACCACCTCGTCGGGGCCGACCTGGCTGATCCAGTTGTGCGGCAGGTTGGGGCCGGTGAGGAACAGCGTGTCGGGGGCGAAGTTGCCGATGTAGTCGCCGATGAACACCTTGCCGGCGCTGGCGACGATCAGGTGCAGCTCGTATTCCTTGTGGAAATGCCAGCGCACCAGCGGGCTGGGGAAGCCGTGCTGGCGGTAGATCAGCGAGGCGCCTTCGTGGTCGTCCATCAGCTCGTAGGACGGGTCGGTGACTTTGCTCGGTCTGGGCATGGCGGTGGCTGGGCCTGGAGGGCGAGGTGTCATCCTAGCCTGAAGCGGTGTTGCCGGGCAGCTGGCAAATGCTCGCTGCCGGCAATGGCCTCAGAAGCTGTAGTCGAGCGTGGCGAAATACGAGCGTGGCGCACCCAGCAGCCATTGCTCGCCGCTGAAGCTGGATTGGACGTACTGGCGATCGAACAGGTTGTTCAACTGCAGGCCCAGGCGCACGTCGGGCAGTACCTGCCAACCCAGGTTGGCATCGACCACCGTGTAGCCCGGCACACGCTGGTCGTTGGCGGCGCTGGAATAGCGTTCGTCGACGTAGCGCAGGCCGATGCCGGCATCCACGGTCTGGCCGAAGCCCTTGCTCAGCCACAGGTTGGCGGTGCGCCGTGGCACGTCCTGCGGGCGGTTGCCGGCGCGGTCGTTGACCGTGCCGTTGTCGCCTTCCTCCAGGAAGTCGTCGTACTTGGCCCGCACCAGCGCGGCGTTGGCCGAGAGTTGCCACTGGTTGCCCAGCGCCAGTTCCAGGCTGGCTTCCAGGCCGTCGGAAGTCTGCTGGCCGGCCTGCTGGCTGTCGTGGGTGAGCGGGTTGTACACCGGCAGCTTTTTCTTGACGATGTGATAGGCCGCCAGCGTCCACTCGCCACGTGCATCCCAGAACCGTTGCTTGAGGCCGATCTCGGTCTGTTTCGCTTCGGTCAGCTCGAGGCGCTTGTTCGGCCGCTGGGTGAGCAGGTCGCCGACGCCATCCTCGCTGGTGGAATACTGCCCGTACAGCGACAGGTCGTCGCTGAGGGCGAACACCAGCCCGGCGCGCCAGTTGCCGCCTTGCAGGCTGCGGTCGCTGCGGGCGTTGTTGACCAGGTCGTCGCGGTCGATGTGGTTCTGGTCGCGGCGGATACCGGTGACCAGCGCCAGGCGCTCGGTCAGCTGGGTGCGGTTCTCGGCGAACAGGGCGAAGGTATCGACCTTGGACAGCGTCTGCGCGCGGGTCGGGCTGAGGCTGTGGAAGCCGCCCGGCGCCGGATGCCACGGGTCGAGCGGGTCGCTGCTGCCATCGTGGTAAGGCGAGTTGCTGTCGACGTTGAAGCGGATGCGGTTGTATTCGGCGCCGACCACGGTCTTGCTGGCCAGGCCGAGCAGGCCATGGTCGAAGGTGAAGCTCTGGCGATCGCCGAGCTGCTCCTGGTTATGGCGAATCTCGAAGAAGCTGCCGCGCTGGATCACCCCGTTGGCGGCATCCCAGGTGTAGGACTCGGCGTTACGCCACTGGCGGCGGCTCTTGATGTAGTACAGCTGGTTGCTGGCGCTGACGCTATCGCTGAGGGTCCAGTCGCTGGTCAGGCGTGTCCACTCGTCGTGGTAGCGCTGCTCGTCGTTGCCGACGTTGTAGTTCTTGTGGCGCACGCTGCTGCGCAGGTGCCCGTCGATCAGCGGGGTGCCGTAGTAGTTGGCCGGTTGCGCGTCGCCGCGTTCGTGGGCGAGGGTGAAGCTCAGGTCGTCGCTGGCATCGAAGCGCAGGGCGGCGCTGAGGGCCAGGCTGCGCGAGTCGGTGCGGTCGACCCAGCCGTTGCCGGCCTGCTGGTTGAGGGTGACGCGGTAGCTCAGGCGCTCGCTCAGGCTGCCGCCGCTGTCCAGGCCCAGCTGCTGGCGGTCCCAGGAGCCGTAGCCCAGGCGCAGGTGGTTGCGGATGTCGCCGGCGAACGGCTTCTTCGGCACCACGTTGACCACCGCGCCGGTGGCGCCTTCGCCGTACAGCACCGAGGCGGGGCCGCGAACCACGTCGATGCGCTCGACCATCCACGGGTCGACCGGGAAGGTCAGGGTGCCGGCGCCGGCATACAGGCGCGAGCCGTCGAACAGGGTCATCACCGAACTCTGCCCGGTGAAGCCCCGCGCCGACAGGCCGGTGCCGCCGTCGCCCGGGGTGCCGATGAAGGTCAGGCCCGGCGAGCGGGTCACGGCGTCCTGCACGGTGAGGTTGTTGCGTTGCTGGATCTGCGCCTCGGTCAGGCTGCTGGTGCTGGCCGGGGTGTCCAGGGCGCTGAGGTTCAGGCGCGAACCGGCCGGCGTCGGCGTGGCCAGGTCGATGACCTGTGGCTCACGGGTATTGGTGATGGCCGTGGAGGGCAGGGTGACGGGCGTCGCCTGCTGATCGTCGGCCAGCGCCGGCAGGGACACGGCCAGGCAGGCCGCCAGGGTGTGAAGCTTGTTGAATCGGGACATGTCGTTCCACTGCTGCAGGAAGAAATGGATCCCGGTGGAAAACACGCAACGGTGAAGCGCGCACGCAGGCGCGCACGCGGATACCGGCCTGCGCCCGCCCACCGCGGGTTGCCAAGTAGAGCCTCAGGCCGGTCTCCGGGCTTGCGAGGGGCGTGAAGCCTTCACCTTCCCATGCGTGCGCACAGTGGTCTGTCGAAGGATTCGCTCGCTTACCGTTGCGGGGGCAGCGCCGGACTTGTCGTGACAACGACGCACCGGCTTCCCGTTTCACCCTGCGCGCGGCGGCGCAGGACACCTGAAACTGGCGCGCATCTGACCATCGAACGGGTGGCGAGTCAATCGCCTGGGTGGCAGGAAAATAGCTGGTGGGGCAATGGGTTAGCTGCAATCTCGTTGTCGTTGTTCGCGGGGCAAGCCCGCTCCCACGCTCCGATTGTCTGGAGTTGCTCGCATGACAGGTAGCGTGGGAGCGGGCTTGCCCCGCGATGGCTTCAGCGCCCGCGCCGACGCGACACCCGCGCCTCGATGTTCTTGCGCCCGATCAGCAGCGCCGGTTTTTCCACCACCGGTTCGTCGGCCAGCCACTTGTACATCACCAGGCAGTCCACCAGGCCCAGCTCGGCATGGCGATACGCCTTGGGCAGGCGCCCGACGGTCTCGAAGCCGAGCTTGTGCCACAGCGCCACGGCCACCTCATTGCTGGCTACCACCGAATTGAACTGCAGGGCCAGGAAGCCCTCCTGGCGCGCCAGCTTCTGCGAGTGCTCGCACATCAGCCTGGCCACGCCCCGGCCACGGGCCTGCGCGCAGACCATGTAGCCGCAGTTGCCGACATGTCCGCCAGGGCCGGCGGCATTGGCCTTGAGGAAGTAGGAACCGAGCAGCACGCCGTCCTCCTCGGCCACCAGTGTGCGCAGCGGGGTTTCCAGCCACAGCCGGCGTGCCTGGTCGAGGTCCAGGGCGGGGTCGAAGGCGTAGGTCTGGCGGGCCTGGACAATGGCCTGGAAGGTCGGCCAGAAGCGCTCGAAGTCTTCCGGGGTCATGGGACGGATCTGGATCATGGCGGTTCCTGCACGGGCTGAACCGCCAAGTCTGGGTGTCGCGGCGCCGTCGCG
Organism: Pseudomonas sp. BW16M2; assembly: GCF_014268865.1. Classification (NCBI taxonomy): domain Bacteria; kingdom Pseudomonadati; phylum Pseudomonadota; class Gammaproteobacteria; order Pseudomonadales; family Pseudomonadaceae; genus Pseudomonas; species Pseudomonas sp. BW16M2. The sequence goes on from NZ_JABWRI010000032.1 coordinate 36,095, forward strand.
CAAGGGCGGCGGCGCCATGAAGTGTCAGGCGCCGGCCTTGCCCACGGCGTCCAGCGCCCTGGCCGAGTAGACCAGCGCGGCGCCGGCGTTCATCGCCACCGCCACGCCGAGGGCTTCGGCAATCTCTTCGCGGGTGGCGCCGTGCTTGACCGCCTGCTGCGAATGCACGGCGATGCAGCCGTCGCAGCGGGTGGTGACGGCCACGGCCAACGAGATCAGCTCACGGGTCTTGGCATCCAGGTGGTTGGTCTTGGCCCCGGCGCCGCTGGCGGTCATGTAGCCGGCCACGGTATCGGGAGAGAGTTGCTTGAGATCGCCGATGCCGGCCATCAACTGCTTACGGTAGGCGTCCCAGTCCATCATGCTCATTGTCTTCACCTTGTCAGGTTGGCAACAGGAGCTATCAGGCTAGTCGATGTTTGATTTGTAGGAGCGGCCTTGCGCCGCGAAAGGGCCGCAAAGCGGCCCCGGCAATTTCAGCAACAACACAGATAACCTGGGGCCGCCTTGCGGCCCTTTCGCGGCACGAGGCCGCTCCTACAGGGATATGTGTGAGTGGGTCAGATGTAGATAAACACCAGCACCAGCGCCGCGACCACTGCCCACTTCTCCAGGTAGTAGCGGGTGCGGTTGCGTTTCTTCATCGCCTTGCCGCGTTCGCGGATCTTGTAGATGCGGGTGAACAGGCGGTTGATGCCACCGGTCTTGTCGCTGGCATCGTTGGGCGCGGCGGCGGCGGCCATGACGTTGCGGCTGAACCAGCGGTTGAACGCCTCGGCCCAGCGGTACTTGAGCGGGCGCTCGACGTCGCAGAACAGGATGATGCGGTTGTGCTCGGTGGTGTTGGCCGCGTAGTGGATGTAGGTCTCGTCGAACACCACGCCCTCGCCGTCGCGCCAGGAGTACTTCTCGCCGTCCACGTCGATGTAGCAGCCATCGTCGTTGGGCGTGTCCAGGCCCAGGTGGTAGCGGTAGGAGCCGGCGTACGGGTCGCGGTGGCGCACCAGCTTGGCGCCTGGCGGCAGGGTGGCGAACATTGCCGCCTTGACCGTGCCGATGCCGGCGAGCAGCTCGGTGGTGCGCGGGCACAGGGACATCGCCGACGGGTGGCTCTCGCCGTACCACTTCAGGTAGAAGCGCTTCCAGCCGGTCTTGAAGAACGAGTTGAAACCGACGTCGTCGTAGTTGTCGGACTTCTTGATCTCGCCGGCCTGCAGCAGCTGCTGGCCTTCCTCGCGGATCTCCTGCCAGTGGTCCTGCAGCACCTGCAGTTCGGGGAAGGCGCTGACCGGCAGGTACGGCTTGGCCGGATGCTTGGAGAACAGGTACAGGAAGGCGTTGACCGGGGCCAGGAAGCTGGAGTGATCGCCCAGCTGGCGGGTCAGCTTGTGACGAACCCGACCGCGCAGGTGAACATAGGCGATCGAGAGGACGAAGATCAGTACGAGTGCAATTTTCATGGACGTTTACTTGTCGAAAAATGGCCATGCGCCATGGCGTAAGCCCGCCAGCATAAACAATCGTGGCGCGGGTTTGTACTTATTGTTACGTCTTCTCTGACCGACTTAGGTGCAATGGCTGACAGGTTGCGCAAACGATTCAACAGCTTATGTCGCTGTTTCGCATGGGCAGGGCGCTACACTCGATGGCGCGAACCGTTACCAGGGAGACTCGCATGGTCCAGGATCCGCGCCCCAATGGCGCGCCGTTCAAACGGCTGTTCTTTGCCTTGCCGGTCAGCGACCAACAATGCCGTGCCCTGGCGCAGTGGCGTCGAGGGCTGAACCTGCGCAGCGGCAAACCGGTGCCGGCGGAGAATTTCCACGTCACCTTGCTGTTTCTCGGTGACGTGGACGCCGAGCAGGTGCCGGCGATCTGCGCGGCGGTCGATCGGCTCAGACTGCCCGATGCACCGTTGCGCCTGGTGCTGAACCGTTTGCAGGCATGGTCGCGCGCGGCGGTGCTGGTGCTTGAGCCCGAGCAACCACCCGCCGGGCTGCGGCAGTTAGTGTACGCGTTGCAGCAGGCTGTCCTGCCGCTGGGGCTGGAGGGGAAACCAAGGGAGTATCGCCCGCACCTGACGCTGTCCCGCGATTATCGGGCGCAGGTGCCCGAAGCGCGCCAGGCACCGGAGTTCTTTCTCGCTCCCCGTCATTTTGTGCTCTACGAATCGCGAAAGGAGCGCTATTGGCCGCTGGTGCAGTGGGCGCTGGATCAATAGGAGCGAGGCCAGGCCGCTCCTGTAGCGAAGGCTAGACAACCGGCACTGCTTGCCTTTCGCTGACGAACAGGCGTTCCCCCAGTGCGCGCGCGCTGCGCAGATGCCGCGTGGGATCCTGTCCCTCACTGTCCTCCAGCAGCGTCGAGCTCAGGACCCGGGCACCGCAGTAGTCGAAGATGCCGTGCTCGATCTGCACGCGCATGGCCTTGCCATAGCCATGGCGCTCGAAGGTGCCGGCATCGGCGCCGGCCACGCCGACCAGGTGCGCGGTCATCCCGTGCAGCAGCTTGGTGGTGCTGCCGTCGGCGGCCTGGTCGAAGGCCCAGCCGTTGCTGAATACCCGCTCGACCCAGCCCTTGAGCAGGGCCGGCAGCGACCACCAGTAGATGGGGTAGACCATGACCACGGTGTCGGCCCGTTCGATGCGCGCCTGTTCGGCCAGTACATCGGCCGGTGGCTTGCCCAGGCGCCGGTGCACGGCATGGTCGGCCAGGCCGAAGCGTGGGTCGAAGCCTTCGCTGGCCAGGTCGGCGAACTCGCTGGTATGGCCGGCGGCGCGCAGGCCCTCGGCGATCTGCTGGGCGAGGGCGTGGGTGAGGGAGTCGCGGTCGTGGTGACCGATGACGATCAGGGCATGCATGGTGGAATCTCCAGAATCAGGATGCAGGGACACCGGGAGCGTTATATACTCGCAGTAAGTTACGCTTAGTAAGTTACTTTTGGTAGGTAAGCGATGTCAAGCGAGAAAAAGACCGCGCCGCGCAAACGCCTGTCCCGCGAGGAGCGTCGGCGTCAATTGCTGGACGTGGCCTGGCGGCTGGTACGCGAGGAGGGCACCGATGCCCTGAGCCTGGGGCGCCTGGCCGAGCAGGCCGGGGTGACCAAGCCGGTGGTGTACGACCATTTCGAGACCCGCAACGGCTTGTTGCTGGCGCTTTACCAGGAATACGACGCCCGCCAGACCGCCATGCTCGACAAGGCCCTGGCCGGCAGTCCGGCGGGCCTGCTGGAGCGGGCCTGGGTGATTGCCGAGGCCTATGTGGACTGCGTGGCGACCCAGGGCCGGGAGATCCCCGGGGTCAGCGCCGCGCTGGCCGGCTCGCCGGAGCTGGAGGCGCTCAAGCGCGGCTATGACGGGCCGTTCATGGACAAGTGCCGCGAAGCGCTGCTGCCGTTCGCGCCGGGCGGCGATATCGGCGTGGCCGGGTTGTGGGTGCTGCTAGGGGCGGCGGATGCGTTGTCCCTGGCGGCGGCGGCCGGTGAGCTGGGTGCCGAAGCCGCCAAGCGCGAGCTGCAGGCGACCATCGTGGCGATGGTGCTGCGGCAGTAATTTGGGGGATATGACCGCTTCAATTCAGGCTGCAGAGGCATCCCGGTTTCAGCGCCCCGTGCCAGGCCTACGAGATCAGCCGAATGGCCGGATACAAATGGGTTGTGCGATATGAGAAAGAGGGCTTTCGGGGCTTGGACCAAGCATCTGGCCGAGGTTTGGGTGAGACCTAGTGTGGTGTTTTGCAAATACGACCAATAAGTCGCGAGCGATTTTTGCGCTCAGGCAAGGCGTCGCGACGAGTCGTAGCCCAGCTACGGCGAGGAGCGACAACGCCGCATGAGCGCAAAAAGCGCCGCGAGTTATGGTCGTTATTTGTGAAACACCACACTAGTGTCCTGTCTCGGAAATAAGCTGTTCACTTTTGGCGGCGTCTTGGGCGCCCGGTCGGCGTTGCCACTCCTCGCCATAGCCCTGCTATGACTCGTCACGGCGCCTTGGCCGAACAGCCAAGCCACTCGCCAAAAGAGAACGTATTTCCGAGACAGGACACTAGCGCAGCTGCGCAAGGCGTGTGCCGTACTCTCCGGTCAGCACATCGACAATTGCTGTGATCATGTGGCCCTTGCTCGAGTCCCCTTCGTCCTTGGCGGGCGGGTGCACGGCCAATGCCGCATCCACGATCTCGCAATCCTTCACCCACGCAGTGACGACACCGGTCGAAAGCAAGATGCAGGTTTTCGCTTGGCTGGCCGCGTACCACAGAAACGAGATGTCCGCATCCTGCTGGCAGGCTTGCTCGTAGTTCACGGTCGAGCGGCAACCATGTTCCAGAGTTGATAGGACCAGGGTCGTGGTTTCGAGCACAAAGACATCGCAGGTGTCGATGATCGACATGATGTCCAGGTTCTCAAGTTGGTACCTGGGCGGTGAGATCGCATGCTCATAGCCACGCAAAGTCATCGCAATGGCGATCTGCTTGCCGTGGGGCGTGGACGTGAGAATGAAGTAGCGCAACGACTTGTCCAGCAGCGGGAGCGTTGCATGATGGTTGCTGACCATCGTGATGCAGCGCCGGGCCATCGGCAGCTTCAGCCTCGCTTGCAAGGTAAGGTGACGCTTCATGGGGTTGTGCCTGTTGAGTGTTACCAAGCCTGCTGCCCGCTAAAGGCATCAAGATGTTCAAGGGCGCTCGGTGCGCTCGGCAGATGGTGCCCCGTGCAAATGGGGCCCTCCATGAGACCTGTCTTGTTTTCTCAGCGGGTTGCACAAGTGCTTCCTGAGGGGTTTTGAGGCGAGTCCTATTCAGTTCGTAACAGCACTCCATAGACTGATGTCGCTGAAACGACAGGCGGGGACCAACGATTACGGGTGGGGATATGTCCCTGCCGTGACAGCCTTCACGTATGGCGAACACAAGGAGGGGTGTCGGAGACATCAAAGGAGACACGATCTTTCATGGGCTGTCCGCGGGATGCGGCAGGGCCGTGGGAGGTATCGAAACGCCTGGATAATCTGAGTAGACAAGGAGCGGGCTTTGAACAATCGAGTAATGATCGTCGACGACCATCCGGCGGTGCGCCTGGCTATCCGCCTGTTACTGGCGAACGAAGGGTTCGATGTGGTTGCCGAAACAGGGGACGGCGCCGAAGCACTGTTCCTGGCCGAGCGCTTGCGACCGGCCCTCATGGTGCTGGATCTCGGCCTCGACACCGTCGATGGGGTCGCGGTCATTGATGAGGTTATCGGCCAGGGGCTGCCAATGAAAATCGTGGTGTTCACCGGGCTGGCATCCCTGCGGTTGGAGGAGTGCTGCCGTCAGCACGGGGCACATGGTTTCGTCAGCAAGCACAGTGAAATGGCTGAGTTGGTCTATGCGATCAAGGCTGTGCGCGCCGATGACTACCTGCCCGCAGCGGGGCAGGACGCAAAAGGGCGGGAGCTCCTGAACCAGCAATACGAGCGGCTTGAAAGCCTTTCTGCGCGTGAGTTCAAGCTGATGCAATGCGTGATACGTGGACTGGGCAGCAAAGAAATTGCCGAACACCTTGGTCTCACTCTCAAAACGGTCAGTACCTACAAAGCCCGTCTCTACTCGAAGCTCGAAGTGAACTCCCTCGACGAATTACGCACGCTGGCCAGGCACACGGGCCTTCTCTGAACAGGTACGGCCTGGCTCACAGCCCCTTGAGCTGGGTCTGCAATTTGAACAATTCTGCATCGCTGCTGATACCCAGCTTTCGGTAGGCCGAGTGTTTTTGCCCACTGATGGTCTTGCGGCTGCGCGCAAACTTGCTGGCCACGTCACTGCCCGACATGCCGTCGAGAATACAGCGCAGCACTTCTCGCTCCTTGGGTGACAGCTCGGGGTAGTTCGCCAGTGTCTGCGCGCCCTCGGTCGAGTCGTCGATGGCCGACGCTTGTGGTGCGGGTAGCTTTTCCAGGTGGGCGGCTATCGACAAGGGTAGGTAGGTGCGATCCATGGCGACGGTGCGGATGGCTGTCAGCAGTTCATCGGTGGGCTGGGTCTTGCCCACGAAGCCCCTGGCACCGGCACGGATGCACAGGTTTATCGTGGCCGGACGGTCCATCGACGAGAAGATCAAGATCCTCAGGTCTGGATGGCGGGCGCGCAACGATTGCAGTAGCCGCAAGCCATCAATCTCGCCTTCTGTCAGCTGATAGTCCAGCACCAGCAAATCGGGCAGCTGTGCTTCCAGCCCTTCCAGCAGTTCGCGGCCGCTGGCATACACATCGACGACCTTGAAGTCCGGCTCAAGGGCCAGGCGAATCTTCATGGCTTCGCGAATCAGCGTGTGGTCGTCCAGCAACGCGATCCGCAACGGCGACATCACAGACCATCTCATCGTGCGACTCCTGTGTCAGTTGGCTCGGAAAGGGCCTACGGACGCTCGCATGCCTATCGGTGCCTTTCACCTGGCTACATTAATCGTTCGCCGCGCGCGGTGTTCGTCAATTGCGCGGTTTGCGCCAGGTTTTGAGACATGTCTCATTCTGATGCCGGGGCGCGCTTGCCAGAATTCGCCCCAGCATTACCTGGCGCCATGATCCGTAAGCAAACCGAGGTCTGGCATTCACTCTTGAAGGTCAATCGCACGCTCGCCAGCCAGCGAGCGCTGCCAGGACTTCGTTTGATGGTTACCGATAGCAATTGCGTTGACTGCGAGGTGGCTACAGCCCCACCTGGCAGTGTCGCCCCCCAAGTCCACGACACCCTGCTGCAGAGCGTAGCCTGGCTTTGCGACCACCATGCTGTAGGACGATCCCTGCAGGCACTGACCGCCGGTTTACCCACCGCAGGTTTGTTGTCTCCTTCGCTGGCCTTGGCCAGCCTGGCCAATGCAGGCATACAGGCAGGGCTGGTGAAGCGCCGAGCCCAAGACTTGCCTGTCGAGCTGATGCCAATGCTCCTGCTGCGCAAGGGCCATGGTGGGTTCATCCTGCTCGGTCGTCACCTAGACCCGCAGGCCGAGAGCAAGCGTGCCTACCTCTATAGCGTGGTGCTGCCGGAAATCAGCAGCGAGCCGGTGGAGCTGTCCCAGGCTGAAGTCGACGTGCTGTACGCGGGCCATACCATTCTTGCCAAGCTCAAGGCCAAGATCGATACCCGGGCTGGCGAGGAAACCGCGCGCCCGGCCGGGCACTGGCTGCTCAGCACGCTGTGGCGCTACCGGCGCTATTACCGCAGTGCGGCAATCGGCGCGGTGCTGATCAACCTTCTGGGCCTGGCCAGCATTTTCTTCACCATGAACGTGTATGACCGCGTGGTGCCCAACCAGGCGTTCGTGACCCTGTGGTCGCTGGCCATTGGCGTGGTGGTGGCCATGGTTTTCGAAGCCGTTGCCCGTTACGTGCGAGCCCATTTGCTCGATGTAGCAGGGAAGAAGGCCGACCTGGTGCTTGGCGCCATGTTGTTTCGTCAGGCCCTGTCGATCCAGATGGAGCACAAGCCAGCCTCCACTGGCACCTTCGCCAACCAGCTGCGCGAGTTCGAGTCGGTGCGCGATTTTGCCACCTCCGCCACCTTGTCGGCGATTTCCGACTTGCCGTTCATCCTGCTGTTCGTGGCTGTGATCTTCGTGATCGGCGGGCCATTGGGCTGGATTCCGCTGTTGTTGATCCCGCTGATTCTGGTCATCAGCGTGGCGGTTCAGTGGCCGTTGGCCCGCACCATGAAGGAAAATTTGCGTGAGTCGTCGCTCAAGCAGGGCGTGCTGATCGAGTCCATCGAAGGGCTGGAGACGCTCAAGGCTGTGGGAGGCGAGGCGTACATGCGCCGTCGCTGGGAGAACTTCAGCGCCCTGGCGGCAAAAACCGCCATGAAATCGCGCGAGCTGACCAGCCTGGCGACCGGCAGTGTGGCCTTCCTACAGCAGATTCAGACCGTAGTGCTGGTAGTGGTGGGTGTCTACCTGATCGATGCCGGCGACCTGAGCATGGGGGCGCTTATCGCTACGGTAATGCTTGCCGGTCGCGCCACGGCCCCGTTGGGCATGGTTGTAGGACTGGCGGTGCGCTTTCAGCAGGCGAAGGCAGCGATGCAGTCGCTCAATGGTCTGATGGCCATGCCAGTCGACCGTGATAGCGAGCGCGACTATCTGGCCAAGCCCACCATCACCGGGCAGCTGACCTTGAAGGACGTTGGTTTTGCCTATCCTGCACCGCCCATGCAACCCAACCCACCCGTGTTGCAGGGTATCAATCTGACGGTTCAGGCCGGTGAGACGGTTGCCATCCTGGGGCGGATCGGCAGCGGCAAGTCTTCGCTGCTGCGGGTCATGGCACGCCTCTATTGCCCGGTGCAGGGGCAGATGTTCAGCTCGGGCCTGGACGTGAAACAGATCGACCCGGCCGACTGGCGCAAGTCCGTTGGCTACGTCGGCCAAGAGGCCCGGCTGTTCTACGGCACGCTACGAGAAAACATCATGATCGGTCGCCCCGAGGCAAGCACCGACGAGTTTCTCGGCGTGTTAGCCGTGACGGGGCTGGACCAGGTTGCAGCCCGCCACCCGCTGGGTATCAACCTGCCCATCGGTGAGCTGGGCGAGGGGCTCTCGGGTGGGCAGCGGCAACTGGTATCGCTGGCCCGTACGCTGCTGGCAAAGCCTGCGCTGCTGCTGCTCGACGAGCCCACCAGCGCCATGGACACCCAGACCGAGGCGGTGTTCCTGCAGCACTTGCGCCGTGCTGCCCAGGGCCAGACCCTGGTGCTGGTGACCCATCGTCCTTCACTGCTGGCGTTGGTGCAACGCATTGTGGTGGTGGAGGAGGGCAGAGTCGTCGCCGACGGCCCCAAGGCCCAGGTCATGGCCGCGATGGGGGCCCACTCTGGCAAGTCTGGCGCCACGAACACGGCGAGCGCCGCCCCAGGGGCCGGTACCCAGCATGCCCCGATGTCGTTGAGCACGCGCAAACCAAAAACGAGGGTTGCCGCGGCTGGGCCGCAGGGTCCCGCAGTACAGACAGGTAACCCCCGATGATCAAACGTTTGTTCCGGCGCCGCCCCCGTGCGTCGCTGTCTCCTGGCGATGCTGCCTACATGGAGGATATTCGCGAATCGCTGCTGACCCAGACAACACCGGGTTCCAATCTGGTACTCAAACTCATCGCCCTGGTGCTGCTCGGTGGCCTGACCTGGGCTTATTTTGCTCGGGTCGAGGAAATCACCCTGGGCGAGGCGAAGGTCATCTCCAAGAGCCGCGAGCAGGTTATCCAGAGCTTGGAAGGCGGCATTCTTGCGCAAATGAACGTGCGTGAGGGCGACATCGTCGATAAAGGCCAAGTGCTGCTGAGAATTGACGCCACCCGCGCCGAAGCCAGCTACCGCGAAGCCTTGTCCAAGGTGATAGGCCTGAAGGCCAGCATCACCCGTCTGCGCGCCGAGGCCTACCAGCAACCATTGGTATTCGATGACATGGTCAAGGCCGAACCGGCCGTGGTGCTGCAGGAAACCCAGGCTTACAACGCCCGCAAGAGCGCGTTGAACGAGAGCGTGAGCGCCCTGGAGCGCAGCTATGCGCTGGCTATGCGCGAAATCAAACTGTCCGAGCCGCTGGCAGCCCAGGGCTTGATTTCAGAGGTGGAAATGCTGCGCATGCGCCGCCAGGCCAACGAGATCAAGTCCCAGGTGGTGGAGCGGATCAACCGCTACCAAGCCGAAGCCAACGCCGACCTCGCCAAGTTCGAGCTGGAGTTGTCGCAAACCAGCGAGAACCTCATCGGTCGCGCCGACGTAGTCGAGCGCACCACCCTGACCGCGCCGGTACGCGGCACGGTGAAGAACGTACGGGTGAATACCATTGGTGGGGTCATCCAGCCCGGTGAGCCTATCCTCGAAATCGTGCCACTCGAAGACCAGTTGCTGGTCGAGGGCAAGATCCGCCCGGCCGACGTCGCCTTCCTGCGACCGGGATTACCCGCCATGGTGAAGATCACCGCCTACGACTACAGCATCTACGGTGGGCTGAAAGGCCGTGTGCAGCACATCAGCCCGGACACCTTGAAGGATGACCAGAAAGCGGCGGCTGGCCGCCCCGACGACACCTACTATCGGGTACTGGTACTGACCGAGAAAAGCGCGCTGGATGTCGGCGGCAAGCAGTCGCCGATCATTCCCGGGATGGTCGCGACGGTAGAGATCCGCACCGGGGAGAAAACCATCCTCGACTACCTGCTCAAGCCCGTGTTCAAAGCGCGCGAAGCGTTCAGGGAGCGATAGGCATGCCTCGTCATTCCCTGCGTCCAGTCACTTGCCTGGTGGCGGCTCTGAGCTTCAGCGGCCTGGGCCTGACCTGCGCACGAGCCGAAGAGCTGTTGCAGTTCGCCCGTGTCATGCCCGTGCCTGAACAAGCCCTAAAGGCGCCAGCCAATGCGTCGCCTGTCACGCCGCGTGACAACCCGTCACCCAGCCTGCGCACGGCACCGCTCGGGAGTGTCTCGGCATTGGCATATTCGGCCAGCGTCGGAGGCACTACTCCTGTGGTGCCGGGGCCGTCGGAAAGTGACCTGCGCAAAATGTTTTTCGAAACGGTGAAGACCGCCGTGGTGCGAAGCCCCGAGGTCCTGCGTTCGCGAGGCGAGCAGCAGGCGGCGGAGTCGGACGTCGACCAGGCCAAGGGCCAGCGCTGGCCGCAGATGGACATCGGTTCGCAGACGCAAAGCAAGCAGTTCGGCGGTGGCGAATACAACGAGCAGGGCAGCGGCGGCATCCAGGTGTCGATGTCGACGATGCTGTACGACTGGGGGCGCATCGGCAACACGGTCGACAGCCGCGAGAAGCTTGCCAGCGCTGCCCAGGAAAATGTCAGCGCGAAAACGGAGGACATCGGTTTCGAAGTGGTGACGACCCTCGCCGAACTCGGCAAGCAACGGCAGATCGGGCAACTCAGCCAGGCCTTTGCCAACCGCATGGAGGAGTTGGTGCAGATGCTGCGTGGTATCGTCGCGGCCGACCCCGGCCGGGCCAGCGAGCTGACCCAGGCCAAGGCCCGCTTGCTGCAGGCCCAGGCCTTGCGTGACGCGGCCCGGGCCAAGGCTCAGGATGCGCAGATCACCCTGAACAAGCTGGTAGGCGACCAACCTGTGGCGATTCCCGAGCAGAGCGCCTGGAACATCGGCCTGACCGACCTCGAGTATTTGCTCGATGTGGCCCAGCACCACCCGACCATCCGCCAGGCCGCTGCCCAGGCCGAGTCGGCGGAGTTCGAGGCGAAAGCCGTGCATGCTTCGGGCCTGCCGCAGTTGAACTGGGTCGTGAGCAAGAACACCGCTGAAGACGCGCTGGGGCGCGAGCAACCCTGGCAGACCAACCTCAGTGTGACCTGGGGGGCGTTTCGTGGTGGCTCCACGCGTGCAGCAGAACGCGCAGCGTTGCAACGCGCCGATGCCAGCCGCCAGGAAACCGCGCAACAACGGCGCGACCTGGAGTTCCGGATTCGCGCCGCCGATAACGATGCCCGTACCCAGTTGGAACGCGCGGCACTGTATCGCAACTTGTCGGTGGAGTCGGATGCCATCCGCAAGGCGTTCTACCTGCAGTGGCACCACTTGGGCAAACGAACCTTGCTCGATGTGCTGACCGCTGAAAACGACCACTATGGCAACCAGGTGGCGGAAATCACCAACCGTTTCGATGCCTACCAGTCGATCTTCCGCCAATACGCCAGTGCCGGTGTGCTGATGCAGTGGCTGCAAGGCAATGGCCCCATGGACATGGACCGCCCGCCGCAGGCCAAGCACTTGCTCGTGGAGGCGGTTCCCGCTTATATGAAACAGCCGCTGCAGCGGTGAGGCTCTCATACAGGAAATGCGCGCATTGAAACCTCATCTGTCGATTGTCCGCTGGTTGTTGGCCTTCGGCCTGCTGTTGCTGCTGGCCGTTGGCGACCCCACCCAGGCTGCCGAGCAGGCACGGCTGGTGGTTCGCACCCCCGAGCGGGCCCCCGAGGTGACCCACGATGCGCAAACCCAGGCCTGGCTTGCGAGCAGAGACAGCATCCGGGTGGGTTTCTGGGGGCGCTCGCACCCACCGATGCACATGGGCTTGGAGCCCAATACCTTCGAGGGCGTCACGGCAGATACCTTGGGCCTGTTGGAGCAGATGCTCGGTGTGCGCCTGGAGATGCTCAGCTACTCGAGCAAGGCGCAAGCCCTGCAGGCGATGCGCCAGGGGGACGTCGACATGTTCGCCGTCAGTAGTGTCGATGCACCGGCCAACCCGTTGTACAACCCCACCAAGCCGTACCTGCTCAACCGTGCAGTGCTGGTGCGGCGGGTCGGCCAGGCCCATGCCTCGATGGTCGACCTCAGTGGCGAGCGCCTGGCCTACATCGCGCACAGCGACGAGCAGTCCAGGCAGCTCAAGGCCCGCTACCCGCTGAGTAATCTGCAACCTTACACCTACTACCTAAATGCCCTTGCCGGTGTGGTGAACGGTCAGGCCGATGTGCTGTACACCGATGCGATATCTGCCGAGTTCCTGATTTCCCGCTTCTACCGCAACGCCGCCTACATTGCAGGCGATGCCAGCAGCCCTGAAGTGGCGAGCCTCAACTTTGCGGTGAGCGCACGGGAGCCGCAGTTGCTCAAGGCCATCGATCAGTCGCTGGCTGCGATTCCGCCGGCGAGCATGGTGCGCATCACCTCGCAGTGGGGGCTGAGCAGCAGTTTCGTCGAGGCCCGGCCGTTGCTGCAGCTCACGCCTGCACAGACCGAATGGGTTGCGACCCACCGCACCCTGAAGGTCGGCATCAACAGCGCCAATGCCCCCTTGACCTTCTTCGACGAACAGAACGAATTACAGGGTTTGAGTGCCGACCTGCTGAAGCGGATCGGCAGCATCACCGGGCTGTCGTTCGAACTCGTGCGCGCCAATGGCATCAGCGAGCTGGTCGAGCAGTTGCAGTCCAACAAGATCGACCTGATCGCAGGCCTGAACGTTGATGCCAACCTGGTTGGCCAGCAGCAGCTCAGCCGCATCTATCTGGTCAGCCCTTACGTGGTGCTTTCGCGCCGCAACGAAGCCGGCCTGCGCGATCTGGAGGAGCTAAATGGCCTACGTCTGGCGCTGACGGTGGGCAGTTCGATTTCGTCATGGCTCTACCAGCACTACCCGGATATCCACCAGGTCAGCGTGCGCAACACCGTGCAAGGCATAGACCTGCTGCTTGGCAAAGAGGTAGAAGGCGCCGTGAGTACTCAGTTCACGGCGGACTATTTCATCAGCCAGCACTTTCAGTCGGACTTGCGGGTGACGTCGAGCCTGGGGCCGGTCCCGGCGAAGATCGCCATGGCCGTGGCACCGCAGCATGGGCCTCTCAAAGGCATCATCGATGCCGCGTTGCTGAGTATTTCACCAGAAGAGCTCAAGGACATCACCGACCGCTGGCGCAATAATGCAGCCCCTGCGGTGGCCAGCCCCTGGAATACCTACAAGCAGGATGTGTTGCGTGTCTTGCTGCTGGCCGGTGGGCTGATGCTGGTGTTCCTGGTGTGGAACTACTACCTGCGGGTGCAGATAAACAAACGCAAGCAGGCCGAGCGCGGCTTGCAGGACCAGTTGCAGTTTAGCCGCACCTTGATCGACGGCGCCCCGGTGGCGCTGTATGTGCGTGACGAGCAGGGCCGTTTGGCGCAGTGCAACCAAGCCTACCTGGACTTCTTCGGTACCACCCGCGAGGCGCTGATCGGCACCACCTTGGTAGAGAGCCAAGTGTTCGATACCGACTTCAGCACGCGCTACCACCAGGCCTACCTGGACACCCTGAGCCATGGCCAGCCGGCCTTCGCCGACCTGAATGTGCAGGTGCAGGGTCGCCAGGTGCGTGTGCACCACTGGATCCTGCCGTTCCGCGACAGCACTGGCCGCTACATCGGTGTGATAGGCGGCTGGCTGGACATTACCGAGCGCGAGCAATTGATTGCGCAGTTGCAGCAGGCCAACGTCGCAGCAACCGATGCCAACCGCTCCAAGTCGGTGTTTCTGGCCAGCATGAGCCATGAGATCCGCACACCGGTCAGCGCCTTGGTGGGGCTGATAGAATTGCTGCAGCTCAAAGGCGCCGATACTGCGACCATCGACGCCGACCTGGAGGTGGCGCACCAGTCGGCTCAGTCGCTGTTGTCGTTGATTGGTGACATTCTCGATCTTTCCAAGATCGAAGCTGGCGAAATGACACCGGTCCAACGCCCAACGCACCTTGCAGAACTCATGCAGGCCATCCACCGGCTGTTCGAACCCAACGCCCGCACCAAGCAACTCGACTACCGCCTGGCCACCGAATTGCAGCACCCTGGCGTGATGATCGATGCGTTGATGCTCAATCAGGTGGTCGCCAACCTGTTGAGCAATGCCATCAAGTTCACCGACCAAGGCAGTGTGCACCTGCTGTTGCGTGAACTGCCGGGGGAGTCGCCCGAAGGTCGGGCACGTTTCGCCATCCAGGTGAGCGATACCGGCCGGGGCCTGAGCGAGGGACAGAGCCAGGCGATATTCGAACCCTTCGTGCAGGCCGAGCCGCAGGCCAATCGGCCCGTGGGTACCGGCCTTGGCCTGAGCATATGCGCAAGCCTGGCGAAGCTTCTGGGGGCGCAACTGACGGTCGACAGCCAGCCAGGGCTCGGTTCACGTTTCACCCTGGTGTTCGAAGCCCAGGTGGTCGAAGTGCAACCCACCGCGACGCCTGCGGCCTTCGACACATTTGCTGGGCCAGCGCTGAAGATCCTGGTCGTGGAAGACCATGCGCCGAACCGCCTGCTGCTGTGCCGGCAGCTGGAATACCTGGGGCACCAGGCCTGGCCCTGTGATGACGGCGAGGCTGCCTTGGCCTTGTGGAAAACGGCGCATCCGCCGTTCGACCTCACCATCACCGACTGCGGCATGCCACTGATGGACGGTTACCAGCTGGTCCGGGCGATGCGTGAAGACGAGCAACTGCGCGCGGTACGCCCACACACGGTGTTCGGCCTCACGGCCAACGCCCAGCCCGAAATTGTCCAGGCCTGCCAGGACGCAGGCATGAGCCGTTGCCTGTTCAAGCCCTTGGGCATGCAGGCGCTGCACCTGGCCCTGACCCAGGTCCAGCAAAGCAGCCCGCTGCGGGCCGCCAGCGGGCTCAGTGAGCTGGAGCAGATACGCGCGCTGAGTCCACAGGCTTATGCGCCGCTGGTGGAGGAAATCGTGCGGACCCATCGCGCCGACGGCGAGGCCTTGCAGCGGCTGGCCTTGGCAGGCGAACCGCGGGCCCTGGCCCGCCTGGTGCACAAGGTCAGGGGCGGCGCCAGGCTGACGGGCGACCAGGCCTTGAACGATGCCTGCGCTGCCTTGGAGCAACTGATTGAAGCGCAGGGCGACGCCCGAGGCTATGCCCGCCAAGTTGAAAAAATAGTGGCATGTCTACAGGCGCTTGAAGCTCGATTGTTAAAGGACTTACCGGATTAAGTCGCGCGTGGCTGAGACATTGGCGGGCCACAACAGTACTGGATTTCAGTTATTGCGCTTTTTGAGACAATGCTCATGTAAAGGCCTGTCACCTCAAATTGAAAATAGGCCCTGACCGCACGGTGTGTCGCTGAGGACACGTTCGGGACGGTAAGGAAAGCCGCAGTTGTTCGCAACGCCGGCAACTATTTTCAAGAGAGGGCTGCAAGTTGAATTCAAGCGCAGTGAATGTAGCCGTCGTCGACGGCAAGACCATTACTCAGACCGCTGAGTTACCCAGCGGTAAATCGGGAAAACCCGTCCGTATCACGGCGGTCGAAAACGGCAAGTACATCCTTGCCGAAGGCGAGAAGGGTCTGGCCCCTGAAAACATTACCGTCAAGCGTGTAGGCAAGGACCTGCACATCGCCTTGCAAGGCACCGACCCTGATCAACCGCAACTGATCATCGAAGGCTTCTTCGACACCCAGAGCCAGCTGGTGGGTGTGGGCGAGGACGGCCAGTACCACGACTACATTTCCTCCGATGCGCAGCAGGACCTTGCGGCGGCCTTCCTGATCGAGGATGTTGATGCGCCCCAGGTGTTGGGTGCCGAGCCTTTGGTCGGCTTCGGTGATGGCCTGGTTGCGGGCGCCGGTATCGGCTGGTTCTGGCCCGCTCTGCTTGGCCTTGCAGGCCTGGGCCTGGTAGGTGCGGTCATCGCCGCCGACAACAGGGATGACGGCAACGACCACGGTGGCGCAGATGGCGGTGATGGTGGTGGCAACGTCCCTGGCGATCGCCCTGCAACCCCGACTCTGGAGTCGGTGATCGATGACGTTGGGGATCAGGTCGGCCCCATTGAGAACGGCGGTATCACTGACGATAACACCCCCACTTTCACGGGTATCGGTACCCCTGGCAACACCGTCATCGTGCGTGATGGCGACACCGTCATCGGTGAAGTGGTCGTTGGTGAGGACGGCAAGTGGAGCTACACCCCGGAGCCCCCCTTGGCCGAAGGCCCGCACGAGATCATCCTGGTAGAGAAGGACCCAAGCGGCAACCAGAGTGAGCCCTCTGACGGCTTTGAGCTGATCATCGACCTCACCGCACCTGGCCAGGCGCAGATCACCAGCGTTGTCGACGACCAGGGCGCCGAAACCGGCACGATCACCAGCGGCGACACCACTGACGATGCTTTGCCGCAAATCAGCGGCACTGCCGAGCCTGGCAGCACCGTAGTTGTCTACGACAACGGTGTGGAAATTGGCCGTGCCGTGGTCGATGCCGACGGCAACTGGAGCTTCTCCCCTGAGCTGCCCCTGGGCAACGGTGCTCACCAACTGACCGTGACCGCAGTCGACGCCGCGGGTAACGTCGGCTTGCCATCTGCGCCATTCGACTTCACTGTCGATGCGGGTGGTGTGGCACCGGCTCCGGCCATCACCGGTGTTACCGATGACGTCGGCACCCGCACCGGCAACGTGATGCCGGGTGGCATCACCGATGACGCTCGCCCGACCATCACCGGTACTGGCCAAGCAGGCTCGACCATCCGCGTATACGCCGATGGTGTATTGCTGGGTGAAACCCAGGTCGGTGCCGACGGCCACTGGGCCTTCACGCCAGAAAGCGACCTGTCCGACGGCTTGAATAACATCAGCGCCACCGCCACCGATACTGCAGGCAACGTCAGCCCGCAGACCGGCGACTACCCGCTGACCATCGACACCAGCGCACCAGATGCCGCCAGCGGCGAAACCCTGAACGACAACGTCGGCGCCATCACCGGCCCCATCGCCAGCGGCGACACCACCGACGACAGCACCCCGACCTTCGCTGGCAAGGGCGAACCGGGCGCCACTGCGGTCATCTACGACAACGGCGTGGAAATCGGCCGCGTACCCGTCGATGCCAATGGTGACTGGAGCTTCACGCCGGCGACCCCACTGGTCGACGGAGCCCACAGCTTCCACTCGGTGATTGAGGATGCCGCTGGCAATCAGGGGGATGCAGGCTCTGCGATCAACTTCATCGTCGATACCCAGGATGTACTGATCAGCATCACTCAAGTCACCGAGACGCCATCGCTGGAGGGGCCGCAACATCGTGGTGGCGACTACAATCCGGTGCCGCGCGGTGGTGTTACCTCCGATGCCACGCCGACCATTGCCGGCAAGGCCACCCCGAACTCCACCGTCAACATCTACGACAAAGGCGTGCTGCTGGGCAGCGTTCAGTCCGATGCCTCCGGTGACTGGGTGTTCACTCCTGAGAATGGCCTGGCCGAGGGCCAGCACGACTTCACCGCCACCGTGGTGACCGAAGCCGGTGGTGAAAGCGCTCCGACCGCCGTGTTCAACCTGGAGATCGACACCACCGCACCGGGTAAGCCGGGCGAGGGTGGCAATGGCGGTATCGATGATGTCCACGACGACGTGGGCGATATCCAGGGCCCGATCAGCAATGGCGGTGCAACCGATGACACCACTCCAACCCTGAGCGGCGGTGGCCAGCAGCCGGGCGACAAGGTCAGCATCATCGACAATGGCCAGGTCATCGGCGAAGTTGTGGTTGGCGACGACGGTAAATGGACCTTCACGCCCAACCCGCCGCTCAACGATGGTAAGCACGACTTCACCTTGGTGGTCACCGACCCTGCTGGAAACGCTAGTGAGGCATCCGACCCGTACACCGTGATTGTCGACACCACAGCCCCAGGCCAGCCTGTAATTACCAGTGTGGTCGACGACCAGGGTGATCGCCAAGGCCCAATTGCGGCGGGCGAGGTCACCGACGATGCCATGCCACAGGTCAACGGTACCGCTGAGGCTGGCAGTATCGTGATCATCTACGACAATGGCGTGGAAATTGGCCGGGCACCAGTAGACGCCGACGGCAACTGGCATTTCACGCCCACCTTGCCACTGGCCAACGGCGGCCACTCGGTATCCGTGGTGGCAGTAGACACTGCGGGTAACCAGAGCCCAAGCTCCGAACCGTTCGATTTCGACCTGCTCGCAGGCGGTATTCCACCGGCACCGGCGATTACCGAAGTGCTCGACGACGTGGGTGTCAATACAGGCAACCTGATGCCAGGCAGCGTCACCGATGACGCACGCCCCACCATCAACGGCACCGCGCAACCTGGCTCGACCATTCAGGTGTACTCGAACGGCGAACTGTTGGGTGAAACCGTGGTGGGTGAGGATGGCCGCTGGTCGTTCACCCCGCAAACCGACCTGGCCGATGGTTTGAACAACATCAGCGCTACCGCCACCGATGCCGCCGGCAATGTCAGCCCGCAGACCGGTGACTACCCGCTGACCATCGACACCGGTGCGCCAGGTGCTGCCACCGACGAGACCTTGAGCGACGACGTGGGCGCTATTACCGGCCCAATCGTCAGCGGTGATGTGACTGATGACAACACCCCGACCCTGAACGGCAAGGCCGAGCCAGGTAGCACGGTGATCGTCTACGACAACGGCCAGGAGATTGGCCGTGCGCCGGTCGACGCCAATGGAGACTGGAGCTTCACCCCGAGCGAGCCACTCAACGATGGCCAGCACAGCTTCAACACCGTGGTCCAGGACCCGGCTGGCAACCAGAGCGAGCCCGACCAGCCGATCGACTTCACGGTCGATACCCGCGCAGTGGAAATCAGCATCACCACGGTGGTGGATGACCAAGGCTCGATCATCGGTGCGTTGTCCAATGGTGCGGTGAGCGACGACACCACCCCGACCCTGAACGGCAAAGGTACGCCGAACAGCGTGGTGAACATCTACGACAATGGCGTATTGCTGGGCAGCGCGAACACCAATGGTTCCGGCGACTGGACATTCACCCCGGCCCTGACCTTGGCCGAAGGTGACTACGCGTTCACCGCGACCGTGGTGACCGAAGCCGGTGGCGAAAGCGCACCGACTGCCGAGTTCAGGCTGCAAATCGACACCACTGCACCGGGCAAGCCAGGCGAGGGTGGCAATGGCGGCATTGATGAAGTCTACGATGATGTGGGCGATATCCAGGGCCCGATCAGCAACGGTGGCTCCACCGATGACACCACCCCGACTTTGAGTGGCGGTGGCCAGCAGCCGGGCGACAAAGTCAGCATCATCGACAATGGTCAGGTCATCGGCGAAGTCGTGGTTGGCGATGACGGTAACTGGACCTTCACGCCCAACCCACCGCTCAACGATGGTCAGCACGATTTCACGTTGATCGTCACCGACCCAGCGGGCAATGCCAGTGAGGAGTCTGACCCGTATACTGTGATTGTCGATACCACTGCGCCGACTGTGCTTGCCTCTATCACGAGCGTGGGCAAGGACAGCGGGCTGGACAGCGGCGACTTCCTGACTAATGACGGCAGTGCGGGGCGCCTGATCCAGGGCACGCTGAATGCTGCCTTGGCCGCTGGGGAGAAAGTTCAGGTCTCCGTCGACGGTGGTGCCACCTGGCAGGATGCACTGCTCAACGCTGATGGCAGCTGGAGTTTTGTGGATGAAACCGCCCATGTGAGCGACTGGAGAGTTCAGGCCAGGGTTATTGATGCCAGTGGGAACGTAGGCCCTGAATCTTCGCAGGACATCTCACTCGACACTACGGCGCCAAATCCCCCGGAGTCCATTGGCTGGAGCGACGGGCAGCTCACCGTTGGCTTCGATGCAAGCGCGCTGTCACTTGGTGACAGCATCCACGTGGTTGTGGATGGAAAGGTTGTGCAGCACCCACTGACACAGGCCGAAATCGACGCAGGGTCTGCAACTTTTGCAGGGCCGGTTGGGGTAAGTGGCAACCCTCAAGTTATAGAGGCGGCCTTGGTGGATGCGGCGGGAAATGTCTCGGACTACCGGAGCATCAGCTATGGCAGCTCTACGATCACCGAGAACTTTGACAACATTCGCTATGCGTCGCTCAGCACGAATCAAAGCGCAAAATATGAAAACTTCACCTTTACAGGTCTGGCCCACAATCACAAATACTCTCAAGACGTCGGAAGCAACTATCCCGCCGGGGCGGATGGGCAAGTAGCTGATCGTGCCCCTACGAACGCGCTGCAAATTGCAGGCACTGTAAAAATGGATCTGGTCGCTCCTGCCAGCACGTTTTCCGCGACCGTTGGGGATAGGACCAATGGTGGTTACTTGCATCTTGATTTCTGGGACAGCGCCGGCAATCACATCATGGCGGCCTATTCCAAAGCATCAGACGGGCTCAGGGGAAATATTTCTGTCGAGATGCCCGAGGGCGTTTACTTCCAGGCGGTAACGTTCACCGTCATCACGGATGATTATGTCTGGGTGGACAATATGGTCATCGGGTCCGAAGGCTATGTAGACAATGGTGTTTCTCCACCCGATGTCCTGCAAAGTGTCATGGAAGAAACGATGTATCTCGGTGGCGATGAAGCCAACGTGTTCGACTTGGCCGATGTGACCCTCCTGGACTCTTCCTCGACCAGCATTCATGGCAATGCAGGTCTGGACACACTTCGGCTTGTCGGCCAGGACCAAGTTCTGGACCTGACCGATATCGGCGACCGAATCAGCTCCATCGAAGTCATCGATCTGATCGGAACTGGCGACAACCACCTGGATATCTCGCTGGACGATGTGCTGAACAACGGCGGTGTCGACCTGTTCCATGACAGCGGTAAGACCCAGATGATGATCAACGGCGATGCTGGCGACGTGGTGGACCTGGAGGGCCTTGTCAGCGCCGAGGATCCAGGCAACTGGAGCGCCATCGGGGCCGTCGAGGTGGGCGGCAAGACCTATGAGGTCTACAGCCACTCCTCGCTGGACGCCGAGCTGCTTGTGCAGCAGGGCGTCACGACCAACCTCGTGTAAACCACGGCATCCGTTGCCATCCATCCTTCGTTAAAAGCCCGGGCATCCACCGATGCCCGTGGCGGAGCCATGACCATGTTGAAACGATCCATTCCATTGCACGCCACGCTGTTGGCCTTGGCGATCTGCAGTGCTCCCGAGGTGATCGCCGCCGATGCCTTCGGCGACCTGTACCGCCCCGTAGCACCAGTAGGCACCCAGCAGGCCCAAGTGGTGTATTACCGCGCCGCAGCCATGGGCGCCCAGCCAGGCTCGGCGAACGTATACGTTGACCGCGAGTTCCACACCGGCCTGCTGCCAGGTGGCTACAGCGCGTTCTGCGTGTCGCCCGGCACTCACACCCTGGGCGCCTACCTCAACGACGCCCCGCAGTACCGGGGCAAGACCACCGACGTCTATTCGGCCGAGCTGGAAGGTGGCCAGACCTACTTCCTGAAGGCGAGCGAGGGCGGCGTCAGCACGCCTCAGGCGGTAACTCGCGCCCAGGCTGAGGTCGACCTGACCAACATGCGCCAGCAGATCCACGCCCTGTCGCGTGCCTCCAGCGTACAGGCGTGCAACTACCTGCCAGCGTCCGCACCGCGTAAGGACTACACCCTGTCCAGTGATGTGCTCTTCAGGTTCGGCAAGTCCAGCTACGGCGACATCTCGCCTGAAGGGCGTGACGCCGTTCGCCAGTTGGCCCGCCAGATCAAGGCGGACAACGCCACCTTGCAGCACATCGAGGTGATCGGCCATACCGATCCGATCGGTTCTGCGGCCGCTAACCAGGCACTGGGCCTGCAACGGGCCCAGACCGTACGCCGCGTGTTGATCGACGCAGGGCTGCCGGGCAGTAGTATCCAGGCCAGCAGCCGAGGCGACAGCGAGTCGCTGAGCAGCGGCTGCAGCGGCTCGCGTGCCGAGCAAATCGACTGCTACGCACCGGATCGCCGCGTGGTGGTGCGGGTGAAGACCCAGCAGTAATCGTCTTCGATGTAGTACGAGCCGGCGCGCAAACCGCACCGGCTCATTGTTCGGGACAGCCAGGTTGGTGGCCACCGCGGGGTGGGGAGCATGCCTGCGATCTCGCTCGTATGGACTAGGCTCAGCGGGTCACCTAAGCCAGGCAGTCACACTGTTCAAGCACGGAGGATGTAATGGCTATTCGCGCAGTGGTGTTCGATTTTGGCGGCGTGCTCTTCGACTGGAGCCCGCACCACCTGTATCGCAAGCTGATTGCCGATGACACGCAGCGGCAGTGGTTTCTGGACAACATCTGCACGCAGGTATGGAATACCGAGCAGGACGCCGGTCGCACGTTGGCCGAAGCCACTCGCATGCTGGTCGCACTGCACCCTGAACATGAAGTGTTGATTCAGGCCTATTACTCGCGTTGGCACGAAATGCTGCGCGGCACACTAGACGATGGTTTGGAGTTATTGACCGAATTGCACGCCAGTGAGATGCCGTTGTTCGGCTTGACCAACTGGTCGGCTGAGACTTTTCCCTACGCCCTGCGGCGCTATTCGTTCCTGAAATGCTTCCGTGACATCGTGGTGTCTGGCGAGGTGAAGCAGATCAAGCCGGACGCGGCGATCTACCACACCAGTGTCGGTCGGATACGCTCGCATCTTTCGGACATCCGGGAACATGAGCTGGTATTCATCGATGACGTGGCCGGTAACGTGGACGCGGCGACGGCTTTGGGTTGGCAAGGCATCCACCATGTGTCTGTTGAGAACACGCGTAAACAGCTGAGAAAGCTGGGCGTGAACGTTTGACGAACTCCCGCTGGGCCAAGGTCGCCGAGTTCGAGACCCGGGTTCATGCCCTTTCCAAGCCTCAATCAGGCGTATGAGCGAATGATTGTCGGCGACGTGAAGTACCGCTTCGTCATCGACATGGCCACGCTCAAGGCCTGACCAGGCGAGCTGGGCTTGTCCTGTGACGCGTCACGCTACCTGAGCGGCGCCGCATAGCCCTGGCGCAGGTCCACGGCCCAGCCGTCGAGCACGGCCTTGACGTTGTCGGCGGTCATCACCTGGCGGTCGTTATCCAACGGCACGCCGGTACCCGCGAGCATCGCCTCGCCGACCACCTTGCCGCTTGCGCCCGCCTCGAACGACAGCTCGCTGGCGATCGCGCTGTCCCGGTCGCGAATGCCGGCGGCACTGCTCACCCCGGCCGCGACCAGGGTGATCGGCAGCCACTCGTAGAAGCGCAGGCCCTGGGTGTCGGCGCTGATGCGGGTGATGGCCGGCCTGACCACCAGGGTGTTCGGGCCGGGCCTGTCGACCACCGTCATCACCTTGCCCAGTTCGTTGCGCAGTACCGCGTCGTAGTAGTGGGTGATGCTGGCGAGGGTGGCCTGGGGGATGCGCGTGCTCGGCTCGGGCGCCGGGTAGAACCGGCTGGGTGCCAGGTAGACCTCGATGTAACGGCCCTTTGGCCATTTCGGGTCGGCCCAGCTGAGCACCGTTGCGCCCGAAGGCGCCTGGTGCGGGGTGAGTAACCCGTAGTCCTTGAGATAACCGGTCGGTGTCGGCTTGTTGCTGCCGCACGCGGACAGGCCCAGGGTGGACGTCAGCATCAGTGCCAGAAGGTGACGCCGACTCATGGGTGGCGAACCTCGCGCCGGGTCGGGAGGGCCGCTTGCAGGTGGGGCACGTCCTGCGATGTCTGGATGCGCAGCTGCCCGCGCGCCATCAGCCAGTGCACGAGGTCACGGACGGGAACGGTGTGGCTGTACTCGACCCATTCGCCAAAGGTCGGGTCGTAGTGTTCGAAATACCGGCGCAGGGTGACGTAGCCCTGTTCGTTTGCCAGCTCCAGGCTCTCCTGTTGCACGATCAGCGAACCCGATTGTCCGCGCTGGGTGTTGCGCTGGCTGAGGATCAGGGACGCGGAGCCCTCATGCCCATCGGTGCTGTTGCGGCTGTCGACTATCTTCATGGGGAGCCCTCGGTAATGGAAGGCCGCCAGGGTGAAGGGCCATCGTTGCCGGGTGATGTCCACTTTGTGTCGTGCGTGACGAAATGTTGCGTGATTGAAATAAATGACCCGCGTGGCGCAATGGTTTTAGATACGCCTTTTTCCCGGACCGGTATCACCGTGAGCAGACTGTTGATCGTCGATGACGACGTCGAAATCCTCGCCTTGCTGAAGCAGTTCTTCGTCCAGCACGGTTACGAGGTGGACCTGGCCGCCGAGGGGCAGGCGATGTGGGCCGCCATCGCCCGGCAGCGCCCGGATGCGATCATCCTCGACCTGATGCTGCCCGGCGAAAGCGGCCTGGGATTGTGTCAGAAGCTGCGTGCGCAGCTCGGCGTGCCGGTCATCATGCTCACTGCCATGGCCGAGTTGAGCGACCGCATCATCGGCCTGGAACTGGGCGCCGACGACTACCTGACCAAACCGTTCGACCCTCGCGAACTGCTGGCCCGCCTGCGCGCCGTGCAACGCCGTGTCGGCGAGCAGCCACCGCGTGGCGAGGCGGCGCGGCCGGTGATCGGCTTCGCCGGTTGGCAGCTGGACATCACCTGCCGCGAACTGCGTTCGCCCGAGCGGGTGATGGTGCCGCTGTCCGGTGCCGAGTTCGATTTGCTGGTGGTGTTTCTCGAGCACCCGCAGCGCATTCTCACCCGCGAGCAGTTGATCGACCTGACCCGTGGCCACGGCCATGACGCCTTCGATCGCAGCATCGATGTGCAGGTCAGCCGCCTGCGGCGCAAGATCGAGCCCGACAGCAAGCGCCCGGACCTGATCCGCACGGTGCGCAATGGCGGCTATCTGTTCAGCGCCAAGGTGAGTCGTTCGTGATCCGCCGCCTGCTGGGCCGCGATACCCTGCGCAAGCGCATCGCCCTGACCATTTTCACCGCGCTGCTCGCGTCGTTGGCGTTCAACGCCTTGTTCGTCCAGCTTGCCGGCAGCTGGGCGCGCCCGCCCATCGAGCGCACCGGCCTGCTCGACCAGCTCGCCGTGACCACCCATATGATCGAGACCGCGCCGCCCGCGCTGCGTGGCCCACTGGCCGAGGCAGCGAGCACGCCGACGTTGCGGGTAAGGTGGAGCAACAGGCGTGAAGACTTCGGCTTGCCCGGTCCGGGCGTGCCGCTGAGCTCCGGACAGGTGCCGGCGATGGCGCAACTGCTGGGCCCTTCACGCCCGATCGCGGTGTACAACCCGGGCGACTGGCCTGATGGCAGTGCCGATGCGCACTACGTGGCACTGGTCGGGCTGGACGATGACAGCTGGCTGCTGTTCGTGCCGCCGGAGCGCAGCTGGGGCATGAGCGCGACGGCGCGCCTGGCGGTGGTCATCGGCCTGGGGCTGGTGGCGACATTGCTGGTGGCCTGGCTCGCCACCCGCCAGCTGGCCGCGCCGCTGCAACGCTTTGCCAGCGCGGCGCGGCGCTTCGGCGGTGATTTGCAGGCGCCGCCCATCGCCATCGAGGGGCCCGAGGAGATCCGCCAGGCAATCATCGCCTTCAACACCATGCAGGCGCAGATCCAGCACTTTCTTCGCGAGCGCACCCACATGCTCGCGGCCATCTCCCACGACCTGCGCGCGCCGCTGACGCGCATGCGCCTGCGCAGCGAGTTCATGGAGGACCTGGACCACCAACGCAAGCTGATCCGCGATGTCGACGAGATGCAGACGATGATCAACGAGGCCCTGGCGTTCTTCCGCGAGGGCACGCAACTGGAGCAGCGCACGGCCTATGATCTGTCGGAGCTGTTGCAGACCCTGGTCGACGACTACCGCGACCAGCATCTGGACATCGCCTTCAAGGGCCCGGCGCACCTGGTGCACGACGGCCGCCCGCTGGCGACCAAGCGGGTGATCGTCAACCTGGTGGAAAACGCCATGAAGTATGCCCGCGATCCGCAGATAACGCTGCGCCGCGCCGCTCACCTGATCGTCATCGAGGTTCGCGACAGTGGGCCAGGTATTCCCGAGGAGGCCTTGCAGCAGGTGTTCGAGCCGTTCTATCGGCTGGAGGGCTCGCGCAACCGCGATACCGGCGGCGTCGGCCTCGGCCTCTCGGCCGCCCGGGCCAGTGTGCGCGAGCAGGGCGGCGAGCTGACCTTGCGCAATCGCGTTGGCGGTGGGCTGGTGGCGCGGGTCGAACTGCCCGATGGGGGATGAGCAGGTCAGTACACCCAGACTTCGACCCGGCGGTTGCGTAATCGACCCTGTTCCAGGTCATTGCCGGCTACCGGCAGTTCGTCGCCCATGCCCGCCACATCCCTGACCTGCACCCCGGCCCGGGCCAGCTCCCGGCGTACCGCCATGGCCCGCAGGCGCGACAGCAGCGCGGCGCGGCCCGGGGTTTCCTTGGGATCGCCGAAGCCCACCAGCACCACCTTGCCTTGTAGCTTGCCGGCCTGACGCAGGTAGTCGCCGACCCGCTGCACATCGCGCAGGGCCTTGTTGTCGAGGCCGGCGCTGCCCTCCTGGAAGCGGAAGTTCACGCTCAGGCGCTGCGCCTCGCCGGCCAGCGCCCGATAGCGCGCAGGCATGTCGGCCTGGGCCGCGACTTGCTGCGGCTTGATCTGCTGGGAGACGAAGCCCTGTTCGGCGACGATGGCCTGGCCGGCGGGGCTCTGGGCGAACTCGGCGAGGGCCCTGGCGTGTGCCGTGGGGTGGGCGGGGAGGTAGAAGAACAGGCGCCGCGACAGCGGGTAGTCCTCGCTGGCCACCAGGGCGCGACTGGGCGCCAGTGCCGGTGCATCGCCCTCGGCCACGGCCAGTGCCTTGGCCCGGTGGACCGTGGCCAGGCCGCTGAAGCCGATGGCCTGGCGGTCGGCCATGACCTGGGCGGCCAGTTCGTCGGCGGATTCGAAGCGCCGTGCCTGGGTGGCCAGTGTCGCTTGCTGAGGGGTAAGCACCAGGGCCTTGAAGGTTTCGAAGGTGCCGGAGCGATCATCGCGAGCATAAAGGTGGATTGCCCCGCCGGGCACGCCCAACTGTTCCCAGCGTTGCAATTGGCCGGAGAACACCTGGGCCAGTTGCTCGGTGGTCAGTTGCGCGAGGGGGTTGTCCGGATGAACGATCACCGCCACGCCATCCAGGCCGATCACCTGTTCCGAGCCCGCGCCGCGCAGGTTGCCCAGGGCCTGCAACTGTTGCGCCTCGCTATCGCTGATCGGCCGCGAGGCCGCGGCCAGGTCGGCCTTGCCCCGGGCCAGCGCGACAAAGCCGGTGCTGGTGCCGTGGGCGGCGATGTCGATGCGCACGGGCTGGCCGTCTGGACCGATGGCGTGGACTTCGGTCTCGTTGGCCGTGGCGCCGGGCCGGCGCTCGATGGCGCTTGCGCCCTGGGCCTGCAGCAGCCCCTGTACCAGGGCCGGGCCAAGGGCCGCGCCGATGGTGTTGGAGCCCTGGATACGCAGTTGCGCGGGCCCGGCGCAGGCCAGGCCCGGGAGCAGGCACAGCAGAAGGAGAAGCAGGCGAGGCATGCCGGAGACCTGTGGCACAGAGTTGCGCCGCAGATTACGACAGTTGCTTGACCGAAAGATGACAGCACCCCTGTGGGAGCGGGCTTAACATAACTCTTGGATTCAAATAGGACTGCGTGGGAGCGGGCTTGCCCCGCGAAGCGATGTATGGCACCGGCATAGCCGGTGATCGCGGGGCAAGTCGCATCGGCGCACCGCCGCTCCCACGAACTGATATTTCAATCAGAACCCGGCTCAGCGTCCCTCCGGCACGATGATCCCGACCGGTGCCTCGGCCGCCCGGCGGCGGGCCACGCAGTAGTACAGCACGCTCGGCACCACCAGGCCGATCAGCCACGACACGTCCACGCCGCCCAGGTGCGCGACCATGGGCCCGGTGTACAGCTTGGTGTCGATGAACGGCATCTGCACCAGCACGCCGAAGGTGTACACGCCGATGCCCGGCCAGTTCCAGCGCCCGTAGCGGCCGTCAGGGTCGGCCAGCGCCGGGATGTCGTAGCGCTCCTTGGTGATGAAGTAGTAGTCCACCAGGTTCACTGCGCTCCACGGCACGAAGAAGGTCAGCAGGAACAGGATGAACGACTTGAACGCACTGAGGAACGAATGCTGGCCGAGCAGGGCGACCAGGGTCGCGGCGCCGACGATGCCGAGCACGAACACCAGGCGCTGGACCCGGCTGATCTGCAGGTGGCCTCGGAAGCCGCTGATGATCGTGGCGATGCACATGAAGCTGCCGTAGCTGTTGAGGGTGGAGATGGTCACCTTGCCGAAGGCGATGCTGAAGTACAGCAGTGCCGCCGTGGTGCCGGCACCGCCGAGGCCGACGATGTAGGCCACTTCGCGCCCGGAGAACTGGCCGCCGGCGATGGCCGCGGCGAACACGCCGAGAATCATTGAGGCCTGGGCGCCGATCACCGAACCCAGGCCGGCGGCGAGGAAGGTCTTGAGCGGCGAGGTATGGCTGGGCAGGTAGCGCGAGTAGTCAGCCACGTACGGGCCGAAGGCGATCTGCCACGACGCCGCCAGCGACACCGCCAGCAGGAAGCTGGCCCAGCTGAAGTGGCGGTTGTCGAGCAACTGGCCGATGTCGGCGAGCATCAGGATGCGGCTGAACAGGTAGACGAAGGCGATGATCCCGAGCACGCTGGCCAGGCGGCCGATCCAGTGGATCACCCGGTAGCCGGCCAGGGTCGCCAGCACGATCACCCCGGCGAAGATGAGGATCCCGGCGCTGTCGCTGATGTGCAGCAACTGGCCGATGGCCTGGCCGGAAAGCACCGTGCCGGTGGCGGTGAAGCCCAGGTACATCAGGCACACCAGGGCCATGGGGATGGCCGCGCCGTACACGCCGAACTGCACGCGGCTGGAGATCATCTGCGGCAGCCCCAGGCGCGGCCCCTGGGCGGCGTGCAGGGCCATCACCGCGCCGCCGACCAGTTGCCCGAGCAGCAGGCCGATCAACGACCAGAACACATCGCCGCCCAGCACCACGGCCAGGGCGCCGGTGACGATCGCGGTGATCTGCAGGTTGGCTCCCAGCCACAGGGTGAATTGGCTGTAGACGCGTCCATGGCGTTCAGACTCGGGGATGTAGTCGATCGAACGGCGCTCGATCACGGGTTTGCTGGACATCGGGGAGGGCTCCGCTTCGTTGTTTTTGTGAAAGGCGGCGGCTATCGGCGGTACGCAGGGCGGATGGCCGAGTCCTGATATGAGCATGTATATACAAGTCAGGTCAAGTGAAGCTTGCGCAGGGTTTCATTGGCTTCGCTACGCCATCACAGCCGACTGTTGCGCAAGGCTGACGCACAACTGTGCTGGTCCACGGCGGCGCGATACCCTTATGCTGTAACTAAATATGTCTATAACAAGCCTGAAGAAGGAATGCGTGCCATGCCACTCAAGGACCTGCTGATCGCCCTGGTGGTGATCATCGCCTGGGGCGTCAATTTCGTGGTCATCAAGGTCGGCCTCGACGGCCTGCCGCCGATGCTGCTCGGGGCATTGCGCTTTCTGCTGGTGGCCTTCCCGGCGGTGTTCCTGATCAAGCGCCCGAACCTGCCCTGGGGTTGGTTGATCGCCTACGGCGCGACCATTTCCCTGGGCCAGTTCGCCTTCCTGTTCCAGGCCATGGCCAGTGGCATGCCGCCTGGGCTGGCTTCGCTGGTGCTGCAGTCCCAGGCGTTTTTCACCCTGGGCTTCGCCGCGCTGTTCCTTGGTGAGCGGCTGCGCCTGGCCAGCGTGCTGGGCCTGCTGGTGGCCGCCGGCGGCCTGGCGGTGATCGGCAGCGAGGACAGTGGCCACGTACCGTTGCTCGCACTGTTGCTGACCCTGTGCGGCGGCGCCATGTGGGGCATGGGCAACATCATCACCCGGCGCTTCGGCAAGGTCGACCTGGTCGCCCTGGTGATCTGGGGCGGGCTGATCCCGCCGCTGCCGTTCCTGGCGCTGTCCTGGTGGCTGGAAGGGCCCGAGCGCATCGGACATGCCCTGGCCAACATCGGCTGGAGCTCGGTGCTGGCCCTGGCCTACCTGGCCTTCGTCGCCACCATGGTCGGCTACAGCCTGTGGAGCACCCTGCTGTCGCGCCACCCGGCGGGCAAGGTGGCGCCGTTCTCGCTGCTGGTGCCGGTGGTCGGCCTGAGCTCCTCGGCCCTGCTGCTGGGCGAGCGTCTCAGCGAGGCCCAGGGCTGGGGCGCGTTGCTGGTGATGCTCGGGCTGCTGATCAATGTGTTCGGGCCGCGCCTGGGGTTGCGTCTGCGCACGGCTAGCGCGCGCTGAAGCTGCGATGTACAGCCGTCAGCGCTGGGCGAAGGCCAGGTTGATGCCAAGCCCGGCGAACGAGGCGGCGAAGCTGCGACGCAGCCAGGCCTGCACCTGGGGCGAGTCGATGACGGCGCGGCGGAACAGGTGGGCGAGCAGGCCGTAGATCACGAAGACGACGAAGGTCATGGCCATGAACACCGCGCTCAGGCCGAGCATCTGCACGGTCGCGGAACCGGCCTGGGGGCTGATGAACTGCGGCAGGAAGGCGAGGAAGAACAGCGTCAGCTTGGGGTTGAGGATGTTCAGCAGGCAGGCCTTGAGCACCAGCTGGCCGGCGCTGGCCGGGGTGGCCTGGGTGTCCACGGCGAAGGCCGCGCGGTCGCGCCAGGTGGCGTAGGCCAGGTACAGCAGGTAGGCGACGCCGGCGAACTTCAGGCCCTGGAAGGCCAGGGCGCTGGTGTGCAGCAAGGCCGAGAGGCCCAGCACCGAGGCCAGCAGGTGCGGGACGATACCCAGGGTGCAACCGGTGGCGGTCCACAGGCAGGCGCGGCGCCCGGCCACCAGGGCGCTGGAGACGGTGAGGATGACCCCGCTGCCGGGAATCAGCACGATGATCAGCGCGGTAACGAGAAACTCCAGGCTCGGCATGAATGACAGCTCCTTGCAGTCGGGGGTGGATGCACTATACGCCCGGCGACAGCGGCTGCAACATGCCCTCCGGGCGCAGCGTGGCGAAGCGCTCGCGCAGCCACAGGTGCAGCTGGGCCACCGCCGGGGTGAGCTGCTTGCGGTGCGGGCACACCAGGGTCACCGGGGTCAGCTCGCCGGGGTGTTCGGGCAGCAGGACCTCCAGCTCGCCGGCGGCGACATTGGCGCTGACGTCCAGCCACGACTTGTAGACGATGCCTTCGCCTTCCAGCGCCCAGCGCCGCACCACGTCGGCGTCGTCGCTGAACAGCGGCCCGCGCACCTGCACGGTGCGGTTGCCCAGTCGCCATTTGTCGTAGACCCGGCTCTGCTGCAGGTACAGCAGGCAGTCGTGCTGCTGCAGGTCGTCGGGGCTGCCCGGCCGGCCATGGCGGGCCAGGTAGTCGGGCGAGGCCACCAGCACCCGACGGTTCCACGGCGCCAGGGGCAGGGCGATGTAGTTGGCGTCCTCGTTCTGGCCGTAGCGGATGGCGACATCCACCGGGTCGCGGTAGAGGTCGGCCAGCTGGTCGGAGAGAAAGAAGCGCAGGCCGAGCCCCGGGTGCTCGCGGCGAAACGCGCTGAGCCAGGGCCGCAGCAGGTTGCGCCCCATGTCTGACGGTGCCGCTACTTGCAGCACACCGCGCAGGCAGCTGTGGCTGCCGTGCAGGTCCTCGCGGCCCTGGCGCAGGGCATCGAGCACGCGCTGGGCGGTGGGCAGGTACAGCTCGCCCTCGGCGGTCAGGCGCAGGCTGCGGGTGGTGCGGGCGAACAGGCGCACATCCAGTTCGCGTTCCAGGCGCTTGATCGCCGCCGCCACCTGGCCGGGCAACAGGTCGGCCTCGTGGGCCGCCGCAGTGAAGCTGCCCAGGGCGCTGGCACGGGCGAACAGTTCGAGGTCGTTGATGCGCAGCATTTTCACTCCAAGGATGAAAGTGTTGCTGCATTGTGCTGGTTTTTCTTTGCCGCCGGGAAGATAAGATGCGGCTCATTCACGATCCCTTTGAGGAATTGCCGTAGATGGATACCGTTGCCCTCGCCAAACGCCGTTACACCACCAAAGCCTACGACGCCAGCCGCAGGATTCCCCAGGCCACCATCGATGCCTTGCTCGAGCAGCTGCGCCACAGCCCGTCCTCGGTCAACTCGCAGCCCTGGCACTTCGTCGTGGCCGACAGCGCCGAAGGCAAGGCGCGCCTGGCCAAGGCCACCGACGAGCGTTTCGCCTACAACAGCCCGAAGCTGCGCGACGCCTCCCATGTGATCGTGTTCGCCGCCCGCACCAACATGACCGAAGCCCACCTGCAGGCGGTGCTGGCGCAGGAGGCCGCCGACGGGCGCTTCCGCACCGAACAGGCCCGTGATGGCCAGGACCAGACCCGCCGCGGCTACGTCGACCTGCACCGCCATGACTTCAAGGACCTGCAGCACTGGATGGAGAAGCAGGTCTACCTGGCCCTGGGCACCGCACTGCTGGGCGCCGCCGCCCACGGCCTGGACGCCACGCCGATCGAAGGCTTCGACGCCAAGGCCCTGGACGCCGAACTGGGCCTGCGCGAGCAGGGCTTCACCAGCGTGGTGCTGCTGAGCCTGGGCTATCGCAGCGAGGAGGATTTCAATGCCGGGCTGAGCAAGTCGCGGTTGGCGGCGGCGGAGGTGTTTACTTTTCTGTGATTGATGGTAGGTAGTCCCGCTTAACTGGGGCAGCGTTGCAGCCAGTAATGCTGACGGTGAGCGGGCTTCTTCGATGCGACTAGACTAGCCAGCCCGGATCACCTTCTATCATGACGCCGCCAAGGCTCCTCGTGTCTCCCTGGCGTGGCACCAGTCTCGATGATCGACGAAGACGACAGGCTTCATGGCAACTCAGCCAGTGGAGCGGTTTGTGGAGCCGTTCGCGATTCGCGGTCTATCGCTTCTGGCCACTTGACCTCTGCTCCCAGACGCTTGGCGAACTGATACCAGAGGAGAAGGTTGTGATCTTCATTGTGTGGGGCAGGTGAAACAGCATCGAGACCATGTTGCATGTAAGTGCAGATGTAGGCCCAGATGGACTCTTCCCCGTACGTATTACTCAAAGAGAACCGGTCGATGACCTTGTTGGTGCCCGGTTTGACGATGGACAACATGATCCCTGTCTTCACGAGGTGCGAACCTTGGTGGGTGACAGCCTGTTTTCTCCAGCGTTCGGCGCGTACATCCTTCCAGTCGTAGCTGACGATTTTTATTGGCCATGGGATGAAGGGGTTCCACCAACAGAACGTAAAGTTGTAAGCGTAGATTTTTTGATGGGCCCGGTTGAATCGTATGGGTTCGTCGCGAGGAGTGGCGCGGATTAGGCGAGCAAATGAGGTTGCTTGCCAGGTTACTAATGATAGCACTGTAAATCCAATAGGTAAGAAATTGTAATCACTGTCTTGGATGCTGTCTATTATTACTCCTATAGCTATAAATATTGAGAATATGCTGGGCGGTAGGCATAAAAGTAACAGTCCTCCCGTACTGACCGAGTTTCGAGGTATCTCTAAATATATATCATCTTGGTGGTTGGAAGTTATTAGATTGGGAGAAGGCTCGACTCTGCGAGGTGAGCCCGGAGGATTGAAATCTTCTTTCCAGCCAGAGCACGGGGGGTTTAGGATAGGTCGTTTCATTTTTATCCCCTTGTATCTAGTTTGTCTTGTTTTTTTACGAGCCTCGCGAGATTTGTGGAGTCGTCCTTGTCGGGCCAATAGCTGACTGTTAACTCAAAAGCGTCGATAGTTTTTAAGTTCGCAGTTGATGTGCTTCCTTCTATTCTTAGAGTCTTTCCTTGGTGAGAACTATCCTCTGGGCTGCCAGTGTTTTCATGTAACTCGGTTTTTTCCTTGTCGCTGTCTCCTGAGTACACGGTCGGTACAGTGTTTCTACCCGGTGAATAAACTACCAGCGTCCATTCGTATTTTGCCTGTCTGTGAACAAAGTTAGGAATGGTGATTGTGTAGTTCAGGCGTGTTTCGAGTGGAATCGAGAAGCTATCCCTGAGCGTAACGAACGGCTCTATCGTTTTCGGAGGGTGTGTTTCTTTGAATGTTATATCTATTGAGGCATGCGCAGTGATACCCAACAGGGCAGCATTGAGAGCACCTATAGCGTTGTCATTGTCTTCTGCGACCTGCCATTCACGATGCGACGCCGGCAACCCCCACCTGGACTGGCGCGCCCAGATTTCCAGTGGAGACGATTCGTTTTTCTTAGCGATCGTAGCAAGCGCGTAGGCTGAAAGTGCAAATATTAGTGCTATCCCTACAGGTCCCAGGAATCCGCTACCAAAGAGAAGTGTGCTAACCCCTGCGACTCCCGAGCCTATTGAAAGTAGTCCGGCTGTGATGTATAGGCGTCTAGATGCTGAGTCGCCTTGTAAGTCTGTTCGTTGAGCAGCTAATGCATAATTAGCTCCATCAGCAAAGCCGGCTACGGCAGCAATGGCACCACCGTACTTCACCAGTTGCGTCCCCTGCATCAATGTCGAGCCCGCCGTTACGGCGGCCCGGGCAGGCCGCAATATCTCGATCGCTTTCCCTGTCGCCTCAATACTCAACCCCAAAACCCCGATGGACGACGACCACACCGCTGCCAGTGCTTCGGCCTCCGCATTACCCGGGATCGCGTGCAGCGCGTCATGATTCCTGCGCAGGCTGTCCTGCTGGAACCACAACCCACCCAGGCTCAACATCAAGTCCGCACGGCCCGGCCCCAGGCCAGACAAGCCACTGCGCAGGTTGCCCATGGCCTCACGGGCCAGGGTGCGGGTCTGCTCCGCGCTCAGGCTGAGCAGGCGCAGGCTGTGGGTGGCCTGGTATTGCAGGCTGTCTGCCCCTATGCGCACGCTGCGCAATGCCTCGCCAGCGCCAGTACCCGCGCTGGCCTGCAGGTGCTGCAACCGGGCCTGCAAGTCCTCGGCGCTCTCCATGGTCCAGAGCACCAGCTCCACGACCTTGCCGTGCTTGCCGGACACCGCCGCG
Source organism: Pseudomonas sp. BW16M2 (assembly GCF_014268865.1). Taxonomy (NCBI): domain Bacteria; kingdom Pseudomonadati; phylum Pseudomonadota; class Gammaproteobacteria; order Pseudomonadales; family Pseudomonadaceae; genus Pseudomonas; species Pseudomonas sp. BW16M2. The sequence goes on from NZ_JABWRI010000032.1 coordinate 71,287, forward strand.
GTGATGGCGCCGCTGAGCAGCATGGCGTTGACCTTGTGCGCGGCGGGTTTGCGAAAGGCCTGGTCCAGCTGGCCCCGCAGCGCATCGGTGCGCGCCTGCAGGCCTTCGTTGAGCAGCTTCAGGTATTCGCCCGCCCTGAGCGGCACGACGAGCTGCGTCATGTGCTGCCCGGCAAAACGCAGCAGCGCCGCGCTGTGCACGTAGCCGATCATCTGCCGGGCGCCGGCGGACAGGTGTTGGTGGAGGGTGTTGCCGGCATTGGCGGTGGCGGCGAGCAGTTGGCCGATGGCGTCGCGCACCGGCTTGACCATCAACTGCTGGCCTTCATAGCTGGTGGTGAGGCCCTTGACCGTGTCGTAGACCTTGCTCAGGTCCTGGCTGGTCAAGGCCTCCAGCAGTTGCCGGAGCAGCCCTTGGTGCTTGGCGACCAGGGCCTGGTACAGCAGGCTATCGGGGTTTTCCAGTTCCTGTTGCCACAGCCGTTGGCTCGCGCCGAGCGCGGCGCCGTCCTGTGGTTGGTTTTCGCTGGGACCGCCATACAGGCAGGTGCCCATCATGCGCACGAAGTACTCCGTCGAGCGCCAGTCGATGGCGCTGTAGTCGTTGTAGGCGATGCGTTGAAACGCCGGGGCGGCGTAGAGCTCGGCATACAAGGTGGCCAGCTGGTCGATCAGCTGTTGGCGGTTGTGCAGTTCGGTCTCGTAGGCGCTGGCGAAGGCGCTGCGTTCGCCCTCGTCGTAGCGTTCCTCGAAGCGCTCCCGTGCCTCCTGCTGCTTGCGTTCGATCCGGCGCGGCAACTGGGCCTCGACATCCACGGCGGGGAGGGGGGCCTTGGCGGCGAGCAGGGGGCTGCTGTTCCAGCGCTCGACCTCGCGTGCTTCTCGCTCGACTTCGGCGGCGGCCTCGCCGGCGGCCAGCGTGGCGTTCAGCTCGCGGATGCCGAGCAGGGCCAGGGAGGTGAAATGCTCGAAGTGCCGTTGCGGCTCGGCGCGCCAGACCTGCAGGGCCTGGACCCAGGCGAGGCGTTGCGCGTTGCACTCCTGGACCATGCCGACGGGGTCTGGCACCGTCAGCGCGAGCACGCCATCGGCGAGCTCTTCGCGTTGTATCAGGGCACCGATGTACGTGCGCGTGGCCGCCAGGCGCTCGAGGCGAGGGTAGAAGCCATGGACGCTGGTGAAGGGGCCGGTGCTTGGCACGGCGTATTCCAGGACCTCGTCGAGTTGCAGGCGGTCTGCGTGCATGGCCCGGCCTACGCTACCGGGCGCTTCGCGGGCCGCTTTCAGGTCGAGAGCCTGGAAGCGGCTGGTGAGCTCGGGGTCGTTGTTCGCGATGGCGTGCTTGTACTGATCCAGCACGGGCTTGGGCCAGGGGTCGTTGGCGAAGGCGATCCAGGCGGTCGAGTACAGCAGGGTGTTGATGTTGATGAACGACGCGATGACATCGTGATG
>NZ_JABWRI010000033.1:0-70093 GCF_014268865.1 Pseudomonas sp. BW16M2
CCCCAGCGCTTGACGGGCATCCATGCCCGTCACCTCCCTCCGCAAGGCCTGCGTTCGGCCTCCTGAAGTCGCGAAGGTACGGGCGGCGCCTAGGCTGACGCAGCTGTCGCTAGTGGGGAAGGGGTTAACCTTGCGATCAAGATCAAGATCAAGATCAAGATCAACCCACAGCTACACCCGGAACTGCTCCATCAACACCTGCTGCTGGTTGGCCAGGCGGTTCAGCGCCTGGCTGATCCTCGCCGACTCATCGGCCTGTCCGGCCAGCGACTCGGTCACATCACGTATCCCTGCCACGTTGCGGTTGACCTCCTCGGCCACGGCGCTCTGTTCCTCGGCAGCCGAGGCGATCTGCAGGTTCATGTCGGTGATGACCGCCACTGCCTCGCCGATCCGCTGCAGCGCCGGCAGCGTCTGCTCCATCTGCGCGGCGCTGTCCTGAGCCTGGCGCTGGCCGGCGTGCATCGCGCCGACCACGTCCTGGGTGCCTTGCTGCAGCCCCTCGATCACCTGGCGGATCTCCTCCACCGAAACCTGCGTACGCTGGGCCAGGTTGCGCACCTCGTCGGCGACCACCGCGAAACCACGCCCGGCTTCACCAGCGCGGGCGGCCTCGATGGCGGCGTTGAGCGCCAGCAGGTTGGTCTGCTCGGCGATGGCGCGAATCACCTCGAGCACCGAGCCGATCTGCTCGCCGCGGCTTTCCAGGGCGCGTGCCTCTTCCATGGCCGCGTCCATGCCACCGGCCAGCTCGCCGATCGCCTCGCGGGTGGCGGCCACCCGCGCCAGGCCGTCACGGGTCGCCTGGTCAGCGCCGCGAGCGGCTTGGGCCGCCTGGGCGGCATTGTGGGCGACGTCGTGGGCCGTGGCGCTCATCTCGTTGGCGGCGGTGGCCACCTGCTCGATCTCGCGGTGCTGTTGCTGCATGCCGTCACTGGTCTGGCTGGCGATCAGCGCCGACTGGTCGGCCGTACCACGGGCCTCCTGAAGGGAACCCTTGAGCTGGGCGATCACCGGCTGGAGCTTGTCGAGGAAACGGTTGAACCAGCCGGTCAGCTGGCCCAGTTCGTCGTCGCGGGCGTAGTCCAGGCGCCGGGTCAGGTCGCCTTCGCCGCTGGCGATGTCCTTCAGGCGGGCGGCCACGGCCAGGATCGGCCGGGTTACGCCGCGAGCGGTCAGCCACACCAGCAGCAGCCCCAGCACGGCGGCGCCCAGGCCGATCAGCAGGCTGACCAGGTTGGCGCTCTGGTTCTGACTGTCCAGGCGCTGGTTGAGGGCGACGGCGGGAGCCTGCAGCACCTGCTCGGGCAGCTCAAGCAGGACCTGCCACGGCGCCGCGCCGGGGATTGGGGCGAAAGGTCGGGAAATGCGCATGGTGCCATCGTCCAGACGCTCGACCGCCTGGCCGGCGCGCAGCGGGCCGGTCAGCGCGGTGGCGCTGGCGCCGAAGGCCTGCTCCACGGTCTTGCTCAGCTGGTTGGCGTCCTGGCTGTGGCCGGCGAGCAGGCCCGAAGGGCTGACGATGCTGACCTGGCCCTGGCCATCGAACAGCTCCTGGCGGCCAGCCAGGCTCAGTTGCTGCAGGTTGTCCAGGCCGATGTCCAGGCCGACCACGCCCACCACCTTGCCATTTTCCAGCAGCGGCAGGGCGATGCTTGTCATCAGCACCTGGTGACCGTTGACCTCGTCGAAGTACGGGTCGAGCACGCAGGCCTTGGCGGTCTCCAGCGGGCAGGTCAGCCAGCGGTTGTAGGGCGACCCGTTGGCGCCGATGCTGGTGTCGGCGAGCATCGACTCGGGCATTGCCTCCACCTCGAGGTTACCGGTGCCGGGCTGCGACCAGTACAGGGAGAAGCGGCCGCTGTCGTTGCTGCCGTTGTCGACCTGGCCGGCGAAGCGGGCGTCCTGTTGGTCCAGGGCGTTGGGCTGGAACACCAGGTACAGGCCGATCAGGTCGGCGTTGCCGGCCAGGGCGGCGCGCGCCTCGCGGCTGAGGTCGGCGCGCAGGTTGGCGCCGCCACGGGCCTTGAGTGCCTGTACCAGGCGGGCGAAGCCGTTGCCGTACTGGTAGGCGTCCATGAAGTAGCGCTGGATGCGCAGGGCCTGGGTCTCGCCGTGGGCCTGCAGGCGCAGGCGGGCGCTGTGGTCGAGCAGCTCGGTGTTGGCCTGGAACACCTGCTCGGCGCTGCGCCGGGCCTGGGTGAGCGAGGTGGCCACCAGCAGGGCGACGATGGCCAGCAGGCAGAGGCCGGCAAGCAGGGTGATCTTCCACTGGATGGAGAGACGGCGCAGCAACATGGGCTTTTCCTTCTCGGGCAAACAGGACGCCCGCGGTCAGGCGGGCGTCGGCGGGGTCAGTCGGCGATGCAGTTCGGTGGCGCTACCCTGAAGGCCTTGGTCAGCCAGGCCAGGTAGAGCACGCCAAGCAGGGCCCAGACACCGCCGAACAACAACGAGTGTTCGTTCAGGTCCAGCCACAGCGAGACGATGATGCAGAAGCCTATCGTCGGCGCCACCAGATACTTGAGGTTGTTCGTCAGGCCCTTGTTCTGACCCTCGCGGATGTAGCAGTGGTTGATCACCGACAGGTTGACGAAGCTGAACGCCACCAGTGCGCCGAAGTTGATCACCGAGGTGGCGGTGACCAGGTCGAAGAAGATCGCCGACAGCGAGATCAGGCCGACCACGGCAATGTTCAGCACTGGGGTCTTGTAGCGCGGGTGCAGGCGGGCGAACACCCCGGCCGGGATCACGTTGTCGCGGCCCATCACGTACAGCAGGCGCGACACGCTGGTCTGCGAGGCCAGGCCCGAGGCGATGGTGTTGATCACCGTGCAGGCGATGAAGATCGACTGGAACAGCTTGCCGCCGACATACAGGGCGATTTCCGGCAGGGCCGCTTCCTGGTCATGGAAGCGCGCCATGGTCGGGAAGTAGGCCTGGATGAAGTAGGACACGCCGATGAACACCACGCCGCCGATCAGCGCGGTGAGGAAGATCGCTCGTGGGATGGTCTTGCCCGGGTCGCGGGTCTCTTCCGACAGGCAGGTCACCGCGTCGAAGCCCAGGAACGAGAAGCACAGGATGGTCGCGCCGGCGGCCAGGGCGGCGAACTGGGTTTGGTCGTCGGCGAACGGCACCAGGCTCCAGGCGGTGCCCAGCCCCTCGCCGTGGTCCAGGCCACGCCAGCACAGGTAGATGAACACGCCGATGATCGCCACCTGCACGGCGACGAACAGCAGGTTGAAGTGCGCCACCAGGTTGACGCTGCGCATGTTGATCAGGCTGATCAGGGTGACGAAACCGGCCACCCACACCCAGGCCGGTACCTCGGGGAACATCGCCGACAGGTAGAGCTTGGCCAGCAGCGCGTTGACCATGGGCAGCAGCAGGTAGTCCAGCAGCGACGACCAGCCCACCAGGAAGCCCACGTGCGGGTTGATGGCGCGCTGGGTGTAGGTATAGGCCGAGCCCGATTGCGGGAAGCGTCGCACCAGGGTGCCGTAGCTCACGGCGGTGAACAGGATGCCGGCCAGGGCCAGGAGGTAGGCGCTGGGCACATGCCCGGCGGTGATGCCGGAGACGATGCCGAAGGTGTCGAACACGGTCATCGGGGTGAGGTAGGCCAGGCCGATGATCACCACATGCCAGAGACGCAGGGACTTGCGGAACTGGGCGTCAGGCTGCATGACGTGCCTCCTCTGGCGGGCGGACGGAGGTGTGCGGCAAGGACGTGCGGATGGGCTCCATGTTATTCACCATTTGTAGTTGGAGCGGCAGGTAACGCCCGAGGGCGTGGCAGAAGGTACGCGGATCAGCCGATCGAGGGGCCGGGGCGTGGATGGCGGACGTGCACGAGGGGGTGGCGAAGATGATTCGAGGACGGGATCGGCATGATCGGGGCGCTTGCCTGTAGTTGTGGTTTATCGGGCGCGACGCAAAGCGGGAAAAATAAACGACGAAGGGGGTAGGGGTGTCAAGTGAAACACGACAGCATGTCGGGTTTGTGTGAATTTTTATTGAATGACTAGTCGCTATTTTGGTTTTTTCGTCGTTTTTTGAGTGTTTTCCTCGTTATGTGTGTTGATAAAAATTAACGCTTACCTGAAATGTGTTGTGACGAAATACGTCGCGCTTGCGACGGCTGTCATGGATTTTTCCTTTATCCCTTCTAGGGTGATTCGTTCTAGTAAAAGTACTCGCCTGGCGGCCCTGCAACGGGTTGGCCGGGCCGGGCTCCACGGATCAGGAGTCTGCTGGCGCGCCAATCCTGGCACGCCCTGGGCAAGGGAGCTGGCATGGAGAGCGCGGCGTTTCTGGATTACCTGCTGGTGCTGGTACTCGGCTCGATCGTGGTCGAGGGGGCATGGCTGGCCTGGCGCCGGACAGCGGACTGGCACCCGGCCGAGGGACTGGTCAATTTCGTCCTCGGCATCGGCAACCTGGCGGTCGGCGTGCTGTTCGCCGCGACCAGCCTCGGGCTTTATGCTTACCTGCACAGCCACTGGTCACTGGGGCTGGACCTGGGCAGCCCCTGGGCGAACATCGCCTTTGCCTTCCTCGTCTATGACTTCCTGTACTGGGTCAATCACTGGGCCCATCACAAATGCGCGCTGCTCTGGTGCAATCATCTGATCCACCACTGCGGTACGGCCTTCAATCTCACGACCGCCGTGCGCATAGGCTGGCTGGGCAATTTCACCGTCTGGCTGTTCTTTCTGCCCATGGCGGTGCTGGGCATCCCCCTGCAACACTACCTGTTGGTGGTGGCCGCGCAGCTGATCTACCAGTTCTTCATCCATTCGCCACTGATCCCTGAGCTGGGCGTGCTGGAGCGAATCCTGGTCACACCGTCCCAGCATCGGGTCCATCACGCCAGCAACGACCGCTACCTGGACAAGAACTTCGGCTGTTTCCTGGTGATCTGGGACCGCCTGTTCGGTACCTACCAGCGTGAACTGCCGCAGGAACCGGTACGTTACGGGGTGACCACGCCGATCAGCCAGCCGGGCTCGCCTGGCCACCTGAACTTCTTCCTCTATCGGCATTGCCTGCGTTCGGCGCGGGAAGCCAGCGGGTTGCGTGGCAAGTTGCGGGTGCTGTTCGGCAGTCCGGCGCATACCCGGGTCGTCGAGCAACACGCCAGCCTGGGGCAGGGCGCGTTCGCCTGGCCGGACTACCTGCCGGCCTTGTTTCTCGGTTTTTTCCTGGTGACCCAGTACGCCGTCCTGCCGCCGGGGCAGGCGGCCCTGGCGGCGCTCGCATTCCTGTTGGCGGCCAATAGCGCCGGGCACCGCGAGTCCGGCCTGGCGCACCTGCGCTGGCCGTTGTATCTGGGGCTGGCGCTGGCCAGCCTGTTCCTGTGGTGGCAGGCGACCGGCGGAGCCTGGTTGCTGCTGTTGGCAATCCTGAGCTGCTGCCTGCCCCTGCTGGCCGTGCGGCGCAATCCATTGTTGATCAAGGAGTGATTGATGAACCCGACAAGCGCCTTGCGGGGCTCGGCCGACGACGGGGCGCAGCCCCAGCGGCTGGCCCGCGACAACCAGGCCCTGGAAAGCCTGCTCGAACGCCTCGAAAGTCTGGTGGGGCAGGGCTACATGGATGTCATCGGCCGGGTGTTCCATTCGATGCCGACCAAGCATGCCTCGGTCAGCTTCAGCGAGCATGCCAGGGTCCCCGAGCGCCGTGACGTGTTGCACCTGGGGTCGTACAACTACTCCGGGCTCAATGGCCATCCCCGTATCAACGAGGCGGCCATCGACGCCATACGCCATTACGGCACCACCTCCAGCGGCGTGCGCCTGCTCAACGGTACCAGCGAGCTGCACCTGGAGATGGAGCGGCGCCTGGCGGAGTTTCTCGGGGTCGAGGCGGTGATCACCTTCTCGTCGGGGTTCGCCGCCAACCTGGCGGCCCTGGGCACCCTGTGCCGCGAGGGCGACGTGGTGCTCAGCGACATGCTCAATCACCAGTCGATCGTCGATGGCCTGCGTCTGAGCGCGGCGCGGGTAGTGCCTTACCGCCATGCCTCGCTACGCAGCCTGGAGAGCCACCTGCAGCGCCTTCCCGCGCAACAGCGCAAGTTCATTGTCACCGATGGCGTGTTCAGCATGGACGGCGACCTTGCTCCGCTGGACCGGATCGCCGAACTCGCCAGGCGCTACAACGCCTTCCTGGTCGTCGACGATGCCCATGGCACGGGGCACCTGGGGCCCCATGGGCGGGGCACGCCGGCGTTGTTCGGGGTAGCGGGGCAGGTCGATGTGCTGACCGGCAGCCTGAGCAAGGGGTTGCCGGGTGTCGGCGGCTTCATCGCCACTCGCCATGAAACCGCCAGCCTCTTGCGTGCAGGCGCCAACCCTTACATTTTCTCGGCGTCGCTGCCGCCCCCTGTGCTGGCCTCGATCATCGCCGCGCTGGATGTGCTGGAGGCTTCGCCACAGATCATCGAGCAATTGCGCGACAAGACCGAGTACTTTGTCGCGACCCTGCGCGCCCGTGGCTTCGACCTGCTCGACACACGCAGCAGCATCATCCCGCTGATGACCTACGAAGAGCACAAGGCCTACGAGCTGGCCAAGGCCTTGCACCTGCGCGGCGTTTACGTCAATCCGGTGGCTCACCCGGCGGTGAGCCGTTCGCGTGCCCGGGTGCGCATCAACCTCAGTGCCAATTTCACCCGAGAAGAACTCGACTACAGCATCGAGGCCATCACCGACGTTGGCCGGACACTGCGGCTGATCGATGCGCACGGAGCCCGGGATGGCCGTCGTGTTTGAGTGGACCCGGCAACTGAGTGATATCGGACGGAGCGAATGGCAGGCCTGCTTCGGCGCCGGCAGGGTGACCGCCTCGTACGAATTGCAGCAGGCGCTGGAGCGAGCAGGCATCGTCGACAGCTTTCATTACCTCAGGGTGCTGCGTGACGGCCGGTTGGTCGGCATCGTGCCGTGCTTCGTGATGGACTATTCGTTGTCCGACCTCGCGCCGGTGGAGGTTCAGGCCGTGGTGCGGCAGGCGCGCAGGGTGTATGGGCGCTTGCTCAAGGCACGCCTGTTCGTCATCGGCAGCCCGTTGGCGATCTGTTCCGACCTGTTGGGCCTGCCCGGGGTACGGGAGGGGGCCTGGGATCCGGTGCTTGCGATGCTGCATCAGGAACTGCAGGCCAGGGCCGACGCGTTGGGTATCGGTTTCGTCTGCCTCAAGGAGTTCGACCAGGCCCTGCAGCGTCGGCTTTCAGCGGCATTCGGCGAGCACTACCTGCTGTGCCGCAGCCCCGACACCACCTTTGTGAGCACTGCGGCGGTGAATGGCATGGCGTATGTCGACAACATGCTCAGCAAGTACCGCAACGTGTTGAAGAAGCGCCGCAGGACGTTCGACGAAGCGGGTTTGCGCTGGGTGGTCGAAGCGAACTTCGCCGATCATGCAGCACAAATGCATCGGCTCTACCTGAACGTGCTCGAACGCTCCAGCACCCGATTCGAGCGTCTCTCCGAAGCGTTCTTCCGTGAGGTCTGCCACTGCCTTGGCACCCAGGCCTACGCCTTGCTCTGCTTCGATGAGCAGCGTCTGGTGGCGTTCGAGTTGTTCCTCGTGGGCGATGCGTTGCATCCGCTGTACCTGGGCATCGATTACGCCTACCGCGATGCCGGCAGCCTGTATTTCAACTGCCTGTACCGCATCGTCGAGGAGGCCGAGCGTCGTGGCGTGCCGTACATCGAGCTGGGCCAGACCAGCTACGAGGCCAAGTTCAGCATCGGGGCCGTTTCCTCACCGCTGTATTTCTACATCCGCCATCGTCGAGGCTGGGTCAACCGACTGTTGTACCTGCTGCGCGACGGACTGTTCCCGGCGCCGCAGATTCCGGCGCTGCGCAATGTGTTCAAGCACCACGATGCCTACCTGGACAGCCTCAAGGCCCAAGGATTGCTCGACCATGCTGATTGAAACCTACGACCTGGATACCTGGCAGGTGCAGGTTTTCGACAGCATCGACGACCTCGACCAGAGCCTGTGGGACAGCACCCTGGCCTTCCATCATCCGTTTCGCAGCCACGCGTTCATGCAAGTGGTCGAGGCTTGTTTCCACGATCGTGACTACCGCTACCTGGTGGCGCGCCGGCCTGGATCGGCGCAAGTCGCCGGGATGCTGTTCGTCACCCAGCAGGACCTGGACCTGATGGCCGAAGCGCCAGCCTGGTTGCGCCGTGGCGTTGGCCCGCTGCGGCGGCTGGTGCCGCGGATCGGCATGCTGCGGGTGGCCATGCTGGGCTGTTTCGAAACGGCAGGGCAGCACTGGTGGGTAGCGCCGGAGCATGACCAGGACGAACTGTTCGCGCTGCTGGTGACCAGTGCCGAACGGGCGCTGCCGCGGGCCCGGGTGCACGTGGTGCGTGACCTGGACCGCGAGAACGCCAGTCATGCCGCATTCGACGGCCTGCTGCACAGGCGCGGCTTTCGTCATTGCCACAACTACCCCCTGGCGCTCATCCACCTGCACGGCCTGGACTGGGCAGGGCATTACGCCCGGCTCAAGGCCAACAGCCGCAAGATCCTCAAGAAGGCACTGAGCAGTTTCGAAACCTCCGGTTACCGGGTGCTTCACCATGAGGGCGAGGTGCCCGGCCTTGAGCGGCTGTACGAGCTGTATGTGTGTACACACCGGCATGCGACCGAGTACCAGCGCGAGCAATTGCCACTGGCTTTCCTTCAGCGCCTGCAAGGCAGTGACCAGGCCGTGTTCTCGGTGTTGCTTGATCCGCATGACCGGGCCGTGGCGTTCGTGCTCAGCGGTGTGGGCGAGCGGGTCATCAACCCGTTCCTGTTCGGCCGTGACTATGCCGTGGACCTGCCGGTTAACGCCTACTATGTGCTGCACATCGACCTGTTGCGCCGGTTTGCCTCGCCGGCCACGGAGCGGGTCGACCTCGGCATCACCAACTATTTCGTCAAGCAGAACCTCGGCTCGCAGCTCAGCGGCAGCGGCCTGTACCTGAAGCTGAAGAACCCCGTCCTGAACAGGATCCTAGGACCTCATGTCGCAGAAATGTTCGATATCAAGCAGCCCAGCCAGCGCCGCGTCTTCCGCGCCGCCGCCCAGTCAGAAGCGGAACCGGCAGGCCCTGCGTGACGACTTCACGGCCAGGTCGAGCCGTCATCGGCAACAGGTCGTCCGGCTGTCGGCACGCCTGCGCAAGACCGAGTGGGCGCGCCTGCTGGTGTTCCTGGCCATGCCCACCCTGGCCTGGCATGGCTATGAGAACGGCTTCGCGCCGTGGCTGTGGTTGGCCTTCGGCGGTTGCCTGGCGCTGTTCGTGGCGCTGGTCCGGCGTCATGCCGGTCTGCGCGAGCGTATCGCCCACCAACAGCACCGGGACACGCTCAATCAGTGGGCCCTGGCGCGGCTGGACCGGCGTTTCGACGACCTGCCCGCGTGTCCAACCAGCCTGCGTCCACTGTTCGACAAGCAGGACCTGGACATCAACCTGTTTGGCCCGGCATCGCTGGGCCAGCTGTTGTTCAGCCAGTCCACCAGCCTGGGCGACGAACGCATCGCCGCCTGGCTGACCCTGCCGGCCACCACGGCTCAGCTGGCCGAGCGCCAGGCGGCCATTGCCGAGTTGGCCGAGCGCCGGAGCCTGCGTCAGGTCCTGGCGGCTCACGCGCTGCAGATCAATGCGCGTGGCTACGGGCTGGGGCGGCTGGCCGCATGGGTGGTTCGGGTGGATGCCGGGGTGTTCCCGCCGGCGCAGGTCGTGCTGGGATTGCTTGCCACGCTCGCCAGCCTGGGTGGCGTCGTGGCGGTGCTGGCCGGCGTGGTGCCGCCGTTGGCGTTGCTGGCCTGCATCGTGGTCAATCTGATGTTCTACGGCTGGCGGGCCAAGGCCTGGCACAAGGTGTTCGACGGTGCGGACGATACCGCCGATGCGCTTGGCGGCTTGTCGGACTGGTTGGCCCTGGCCGTTACGCAGCGCTTCGACAGCGCGGGTCTGAGCCGCCAGGTGGCGCGCCTGCAGGCCGATGGCCGGGCACCGGCAGCGGCGATTCGCCAGCTTGACGGCATCCTCGGCTACGCCCGGCTGCGGCACAACCCGACCGTCAGCGTGTTCGCCCAGGCCCTGCTGCTCTGGGACTTCCATTGCGCCCGTGCCCTGGCCCGCTGGAAGCGCGAGCAATGTCGTCGCTTGCCCGAGTGGCTGGAGGTGGTCGCCGAGCTGGAGGCCCTGGCGGCCTTTGCCGGATTGGCGGACGAGAACCCGGGCTGGTGTCGGGCCGAAGCCATCGGCGAGGCCGAAATTCATGCCGAGGCGGCCAGTCATCCGTTGATTCACCCGGAGCGGGCGGTCGCCAACCCGATCGATCTGGTACCGGGGCGGGTCACGGTGATAACGGGCTCCAACATGTCGGGCAAGACCACCTACATGCGTACCGTGGCCCTCAATCTGCGCCTGGCACAGGCCGGCTCGGTGGTGGCGGCGCGGCATTTCGCTTTCGGGCGGATGCGCATGGTCTCGTCGATCTCGGTCAGCGACTCGCTGGAACAGGGGTTGTCGTACTTCATGAGCGAGGTCATGCAGGTCAAGGCGGTGATCGACACCGTGCGCCAGGCAGCGGAGCCGGTGCTGTACCTGCTCGACGAGCTGCTCAAGGGCACCAACGAGAAGGAGCGCAACCTGGCGATCATCGAGATCCTGCGCGCCCTCTGCGCCCATAAGGCACTGGGCATGCTCACCACCCACAACGTGGCGCTGGCCACCGCGCCTGAACTCCAGGGGCTGGGCCGCAACATCTACTTCGAAGAAGGTTTCGAAGAGGGCGAGGCACAGGCGCTGCGCTTCAACTATCAGCTGCGCCACGGCATTTCGCGCAACACCAACGCCATCCGCCTGCTGCGCAGCATGGGAGTGCTCAAGGGTGACTGACACACTGGACATGGGCGGGCAGCTCGCCGATGCCGGGCATGTCGGCCAGGTCGTGCCGCTGGTCGCCAGCATCGCGCCGCAACCCCTGGCGTTCATCTACGGGACACGCCATCTGGAGCCTTACCTGGCGCACGCCTTTGCCCGCAACCTGGGTTGGTTTGGCCATGCCCGGCATCGGGTGCTGGTGCAGGCAGGGGAGTGCCAAGGGGTTGTGGCTACGCTTGGTGCCCGCGAAAAGACCCGTTTCGACCTGGCCCTGCTCACCTCGATACTGCGTTTCTATCCGGGGTTGTCCGGGTTGCGGGTGATCCGCCGCCTGCAGCGGTCGGTGGCGCGCCATCCGCGGCCTGGTCACGATGCGTTGTGGCTGTACAACCTGGCCGTGGCGCCACAGGCGCGCGGGCGGGGGTTTGGCACGCGGCTGCTGCGAGGCGCCATCGCCCGGGCACGGGCGGCGGGGCATGGGCGCCTGCAACTGGATGTGGACGCCGACAACCAGCTGGCGCAGCGCTTGTACCGGGCCCATGGTTTCCAGGTTGACAGCGAGATACCGGGGGTGTGTTGCGACGGTTTTCTGTTCGCCGACCAGTTGCGCATGAGCCTGGACCTGGGCGACCGCGGATAACGATGCGAAAACTTGCGTCTCACGCCGGGCCGGTCAGTGCTAATCTTGCATACCCCCATTCGAGGGGGCCTATCAGCCCTATATGGACAGCAATCGGTTCTATTCATGAAGAAATCAGTAGGCATCCTTTCCGGTCTGGCCGTGGCCATCGCCGTCGCAACCACCGCTGGCGCCTGGTACACCGGCAAGCAGTTGCCCGCGGAGCTGGAGCGCTCCGTTGCCCGCGGCAACGAAGAGCTGAAGAAAGCCCTGGCCGGCAACGGCGGCAGCATGACCATCGAGCTGGTCTCGCTGGACCAGCACTTCTTCACCAGCACCGCGCACTACCGCCTGAAGGCCGAGAACGTGCAGGTCGGCGAAGCCGAGGCACTGAACTTCCAGGTGGGCGTGACCGACCAGATCGAGCACGGTCCGTTCCCCTGGTCGCGGGTCAAGGCCTTCAAGCTGATGCCGGTCATGGCCACCAGCAACAGCGCGCTGGACAAGGATGACTTCACCACCGGCTGGTTCACCGCCGCTGGCGACAAGGCGCCGGTCACCGCCCAGGTCAGCCTTGGCTACGACGGCAGCGTTGACAGCGATATCCGCCTGGCGCCGGTCACGCTCAAGGAAGACGGCGGCAATGTCCTGGACTTCTCCGGCCTGCAGCTCAAGCTGCGCGGCGACCGCGAAGGCAAGGCGGTGGAGATCCACAGCAGCGCCGAGCGCCTCGAGCTGAACTTCGTCGACGAGCAGCAGGCGCCGGTGAAGATCCTGCTCAACGGTTTCAAGGCCGGTGGCAAGCTCACTGAGACCGCCCACGACATGGTTTATGTCGGCAACTTCGACCTGGCCCTGGCCGACACCCAGGTGACCTTCGGGCCGAAGCAGGAAGTGCTGGTGCTCAAGGGGCTGCAGCAGAACAACCTGTACAACGCCGAGGGCGAGGCCAAGGACAAACTGGCCGGGCGCCTGGAGTACAAGGTCGACGACATCAGCTACGCCGGCCGCAAGGTGGGCAGCGCGGAAATGGTCCTGACCATGAAGTCCATCGACATTCCGGCCATGCAGGCGTTGATGGAGTGGTACCAGACCCAGTTGCCGCAGATGCAGCAGGCCGCCGCCGATGGTGAAGCGCCGTCGCTGGAGATGACCCCGGAGGAACAGGCCAAGGTCCAGGGCGACCTGCAGAAGCTGCTGGTGGCCAAGCCGCAGGTGGCGGTGGAGAAGCTGGCGTTCAAGACCGCCAATGGCGAGAGCCACTTCAACCTGGCGATGGACTTTGCCAGCCCGAGCTCGTTCGACCTGCCGCCTGACCAGTTGGGCAAGCAGCTGCTGACGCAACTGAAGGCCAAACTCAGCGTTTCCAAGCCGATGGTCGCCGACTTGGCCACCTTGCAGGCGCTGCTCGCGGGCGAGACCGATGCCCAGACCATCGCCCAGCAGTCCAGCCAGGCCGGTGAAATGGTCGGCATGATGGCGCTGCAGAGCGGCATGGCCACGGTGCAGGGCAGCGACGTGGTGTCGAGCCTGCAATACGCCGACGGCATGGTCGACTTCAACGGCAAGAAGATGACTGTCGAAGAGTTCGCCATGCTGATCAGCGGCCACCTGGCGGCACTCCAGCCGCAGGGCTGATCCCTCAGGCAGACCCGCTCCCGTCGTCTTCGTGGGAGCGGGCTTGCCCCGCGATTGTCTCGCCCCGCAAAAACCCCTTTTGCATCCCTCCGATTGCCTGTAGCCTTCGCGTCCGATAAGAATCCGCGCCCGCAGAGGGGCCGAGACGCTGGCCGTCCGGCACCAATAGCCGATCTGCCAGGGCCGGGTGATACACTCGACTGACGCGCTCTAGCGCCCCGCAGGTCCAGCGATCATGACCCAGATTTCCGAACGCCTGTTGGTCCAGGCCCACCTCGATGCCAAGCAGCCCAACCCGCTGACGCCCGCGCAGGAGGCCGAATACCGTGCGGCCATCGCCGCCGAGCTGAAAAAGCAGAACGCCGTGCTGGTGGCCCACTACTATTGCGACCCGGTGATCCAGGCCCTGGCCGAGGAAACCGGTGGCTGCGTGTCCGACTCGCTGGAGATGGCGCGCTTCGGCAAGAACCATCCGGCCGAGACCGTGGTGGTGGCGGGTGTGCGTTTCATGGGCGAAACCGCGAAGATCCTCACCCCGGAAAAACGCGTGCTGATGCCCACCCTGGAGGCGACCTGCTCCCTCGACCTGGGATGCCCGGTAGAGGCGTTCTCGGCGTTCTGCGACCAGCATCCCGAGCGCACCGTGGTGGTCTATGCCAACACCTCCGCCGCGGTGAAGGCCCGTGCCGACTGGGTGGTGACCTCCAGCTGCGCGTTGGAGATCGTCGAAAGCCTGATGGACAACGGCGAGACCATCATCTGGGGTCCTGACCAGCATCTGGGCCGCTACATCCAGAAGCAGACAGGTGCCGACATGTTGCTGTGGGACGGTGCCTGCATCGTTCACGAAGAGTTCAAGTCGCGCCAGCTGGCCGACATGAAAGCGCTGTACCCGGACGCGGCGATCCTGGTTCACCCGGAGTCGCCGGAAGCGGTGATCGAGCTGGCCGACGCGGTGGGCTCCACCAGCCAGCTGATCAAGGCGGCGCAGACCCTGCCGAACAAGACTTTCATCGTCGCCACCGACCGCGGCATCTTCTACAAGATGCAGCAACTGTGCCCGGACAAGGAATTCGTCGAGGCGCCGACCGCCGGCAACGGCGCGGCCTGCCGCAGCTGCGCGCACTGCCCGTGGATGGCGATGAACACCTTGGAGCGCACGCTGGACTGCCTGCGCAAGGGTAGCAACGAAATCTTCGTCGAGCCTGCGCTGATTCCCAAAGCGATCAAGCCGCTGAACCGCATGCTCGATTTCACCCAGGCGGCGCGGTTGAAGTTGTCGGGTAACGCCTGAGCGGGTCCTGAAAGCATCGCGGGGCAAACCCGCTCCCACGCCAGATGACTTGAAGCGTGGGAGCGGGCTTGCCCCGCGATGCTTTCAGGCTATGTATCAGCGCCCCATCATCTCCTTGACCAT
This sequence comes from Pseudomonas sp. BW16M2, assembly GCF_014268865.1. Taxonomy (NCBI): domain Bacteria; kingdom Pseudomonadati; phylum Pseudomonadota; class Gammaproteobacteria; order Pseudomonadales; family Pseudomonadaceae; genus Pseudomonas; species Pseudomonas sp. BW16M2. The sequence goes on from NZ_JABWRI010000033.1 coordinate 14,585, forward strand.
TCGCTGCTGTTCCATGATCTCGCGCTGGCGCTGGTCGATCTGCGAGGCCAGCGGGAAGTTGCTGCCCGAGCGGCGCTTGGCGTAGTCGAGCTGCTGGATCGCTTGGTCGAAATCACCGACCAGGGTGAAGTATTCGGCGCGGGCGCGGTGCAGGCCGATGGTGTTGCCCGACAGCCCGCGCACTTCGGCGACGTCGTACCACACGTCCGGGTCATCCGGGCGGTTCTTGACCAGGTCGTCCAGCACCTTCTCCGCCTCGGCCGGCTTGTTCTGCTTGATCAGCAGGTCGGCGCGCACCTGTTTCAACGGATAGTTGGCCGGGTACAGCGCCTGCATGCGTTGGGCGCGTTGCTGGGCATCGGCCAGGCGGTTGTTGGTGATGTCCAGGTCGATCTGCGCGAGGTTGTAGGTAATGTCGTTGGGCGCCTTGGCCAGTAGTGGCTTGAGGTTCTCCCGCGCTTCGTTGAGCTGGCCACCCTTGATCTGCGCCAGCGCCAGGCCATAGCGCGCGGCGTCCATCTGTGGATTCTCGTCGAGCTGGGCGCGGAAGCGCTTGGCGGCCAGGCCCGGGGTGCCTTCATAGGTGAGCTGTACCCGTGCACGAATCAGCTGGTAACGCAGGCTGTCCTCGACGCCCCCCTTGGGCGCCTGCTCGGCACGGTTACGGGTATCGGCTACCCGCGACTCGGTCACCGGGTGGGTAAGGAGGAATTCCGGCGGCTTGGCGTCATAGCGGTACTGGCGCGCCAGGCGTTCGAACATGCTGGGCATGTTGCGTGGGTCGTAACCGGCTTTTTCCAGATTCAGGATACCGATACGGTCGGCTTCCTGTTCGTTCTGCCGGGAGAAGCGTCGCTGCTCCTGGATCGCCGCCGCCTGGGTGCCGGCAATCACACCGATGCCGGCATCGCCACCACCGCCGGCGGCCAGGACGATACCTGCAAGCAGCGCGGCCATCATGGGCAACTGCATGCGCTGCTGGGCTTCGACGCCACGAGCGAAGTGGCGCTGCGACAAGTGCGCCAGTTCGTGGGCCAGGACCGAGGCGTACTCGCCTTCGGTCTGTGCATTGAGGAACAGGCCGCCGTTGACCCCGACAATGCCACCAGGCGCGGCAAAGGCGTTGAGTTCCTTGCTGTCGATGAGGATGAACTCCAGGCGCCGGTCCTGCAGTTGGCTGGTCTCTGCCAACTTGTACACGCTGGTTTCGACGAAGTCCTTGAGCTGCGGGTCGTTCAGCTGGTTGACCTGGCCGCGCAACAGGCTCAGCCAGGCGCGACCGAGCTGGTGTTCCTGTTGCGGCGAGACGATCGCGGAGCTGGCGTCGCCCAGTGACGGCAGGTCGTCGGCGTGGCCGGGAAGGGCCATCAGGCAGGCCAGCGTCAACAGGGTAGGGCGCAGTAGATTCATGCAGAAGCTCGCGTCGATGAAAAGCCTTACTGTAGCCGGGTCGCGCGATGCCGACCAGTGGCGGTATCCTACCAGACCTTTCTGTTCATACCCCGGAGACGCGCCCGATGAGTGACACCCCGACCAGCGACGCCGAGCTCGACGCCAGCGGGCTGAACTGCCCGCTGCCGCTGCTCAAGGCCAAGATGGAACTCAATCGCCTGGCCAGTGGCGCGGTGCTCAAGGTGATCGCCACCGACGGCGGCTCCCAGCGCGACTTCCGCACTTTTGCCCAGTTGGCCGGTCATACGCTGCTGCACGAAACGGCCGAGGCCGGCGTGTACACCTACTGGCTGCGCAAGGCCTGAGTCTTTCCCAAGGATCGTCAATGTTCAAAGTGCTTCGCGACTGGATGCAGCGCTACTTCTCCGACGAGGAGGCAGTGGTGCTGGCGGTCCTGCTGTTCCTGGCCTTCACCGTGGTGCTGACCCTGGGCGGCATGCTCGCGCCGGTGCTGGCGGGCATGGTCCTGGCGTTCCTCATGCAGGGCCTGGTCAATGCCCTGGAGCGCTTGAAGGTACCCTCCAGGCTAGCGGTCTGGCTGGTGTTCGCCCTGTTCATGGGGGCGCTGGCGGTGTTCATGCTGGTGCTGGTGCCGCTGCTCTGGCATCAGCTGATCACCCTGTTCAACGAACTGCCGGGTATGCTCGGCAAGTGGCAGTCGCTGTTGCTGCTGCTGCCCGAGCGCTATCCGCACCTGGTGTCGGACGAGCAGGTGCTGCGCGCCATCGAATCGGTGCGCGGCGAGATCGGCAAGTTCGGCCAGTGGGCGCTGACCTTCTCGCTGTCGAGCCTGCCGTTGCTGGTCAATGCGATGATCTACCTGGTGCTGGTGCCGATCCTGGTGTTCTTCTTCCTCAAGGACCGCGAGCTGATCGGGCGCTGGGTCAGCGGCTACCTGCCGCGTGAGCGTACGCTGCTCAACCGGGTGGGCGACGAGATGAACCGGCAGATCGCCAACTACATTCGCGGCAAGGGTATCGAGATCCTGATCTGCGGGATTGCCACCTATATCGCGTTCATCAGCCTGGGCCTCAACTATGCCGCCTTGCTGGCGCTGCTGGTGGGCCTGTCGGTGGTGGTGCCGTATGTCGGCGCGGTGGTGGTGACGGTGCCGGTGACGCTGATCGCGCTGTTCCAGTGGGGCTGGGGCGACCAGTTCATCTACCTGATGGCGGTGTACGCGATCATCCAGGCGCTCGATGGCAACGTGCTGGTGCCGCTGCTGTTCTCCGAGGCGGTGAGCCTGCACCCGGTGGCGATCATCTGCGCGGTGCTGCTGTTCGGCGGGCTGTGGGGGTTCTGGGGGATCTTCTTCGCGATCCCGCTGGCGACGCTGTTCAAGGCGGTGCTGGATGCGTGGCCGCGGCAGGACAGGTCTGTGGCGCCGATGCTGTAGCCTTTTGGGTCTGAGGCGGGCTGTCGTGGGAGCGGGCTTGCCCCGCGATTGAGTTCTATCGCGGGGCAAGCCCGCTCCCACGTCGGTGGTCCGGCGTCAGGCTCACGCCTTGCTCAGGGCCTGGGCTGCCGCCAACACCGCATCCACATGCCCTGGCACCTTCACCCCACGCCATTCCTGGCGCAGCACTCCGTCCTTGTCGATCAGGAAGGTGCTGCGGTCCACACCCATGTATTCCTTGCCATACAGCTTCTTCAGCTTGATCACGTCGAACAGCTGGCACAGCGCCTCGTCCTTGTCGCTGATCAGCTCGAAGGGAAACGCCTGCTTGGCCTTGAAGTTCTCGTGCGACTTGATGCCGTCGCGCGACACGCCGAACACCACGGTGTTGGCGGCCTGGAACGCCGCGTATTGGTCGCGGAAGCCCTGGCCCTCGGTGGTGCAGCCCGGGGTGCTGTCCTTGGGATAGAAGTACAGCACCACCTGCTGGCCCTTCAGGTTAGCAAGGCTGACGGTCTGGCCGCTGGTGGCCTGGACCTGGAAATCGGCGACGGGTTGGTCGAGTGCTACGGCCATGGGAGCTTCCTTACATGGGGTTCTGTGGGCGCCACGGTTCGATCAGCGCGTCCAGGTTCAGGGCGTCGGCGAAGTCGAGGAACTGGTCACGCAGCCAGCTGATCTGGGTGCCGGCCGGCAGGATCACAGTGAACTGGGCGTTGAGCATGCTGCTGCCGGTTTGCGGCGCGAGGTAGGTGTCGCAGGTCATCGCTTCGAGCTCGACGCGGTGGTCGAGGAAGAACTGGCACAGCTCGTTGATGATGTCCGGGCGATAGGCGGCGCTGACGTAGGCTACATAAGGCAGGGCCTGCGGGCGCACTTCCTGGTCGGCGCTGCGCACCACGTCCAGGGTCAGGCCGTGCTTCTTGCCCAGGCCCGGCAGGGTGGCTTCGAGGCGGGCCAGGGCATCCCAGCTGCCGCCGACCTGCAGCACCAGGGCGCTGGTCTCGCCGTGGCGCGACAGACGCGAGGTGACCACCGCGCAGCGGTTGTCGAAGGCCGCGCGGCTGAGAACGTTGGCCAGTTCCATGGGGTTGGGGCCCAGGGCGCTGATGACGAGAAATTGTTCGCGAACGGTGGGGGTGGACATGCAGCATTCCTAAAGCGATGAGCGGTCGGTGCAGGACGGGGGCAAGCCTCCTGCATCAGCAGGGCCCGGGCCGGTTTTGGCGGCTGTGGACGCAGGCCGGTAGCACTGTCGACGGCCCGGCGGGCCGTGCTGCACCGATCAAAGGATCAAGGGTAGCGAAAAGCGGCGCGAAGGGGAATGCTCCGCCCGCCTGCTTCGCTTGTGCAAGGCCGATGGCGCCAGTACCATTACCGCTCTCTTTTTCCGGCAGGAGCAGTTACATGATTGCGGGCAGTATGGTGGCATTGGTCACTCCCATGGATGCACAAGGGCGTCTGGACTGGGACAGCCTCGACAAGCTTGTAGACTTCCACCTGGAAAACGGCACCCACGCGATCGTAGCTGTCGGCACCACCGGCGAGTCCGCCACGCTGGATGTCGAAGAGCACATCCTGGTCATCAAGCACGTGGTCGAGCGGGTCAAGCACAGCAACAAGCGGATTCCGGTGATCGCCGGTACCGGTGCCAACTCCACTGCCGAAGCCGTGCACCTGACCAAGAACGCCAAAAATGCCGGCGCCGACGCCTGCCTGCTGGTGGTCCCGTACTACAACAAGCCGACCCAGGAAGGCCTGTACCAGCACTTCAAGCACATCGCCGAAGCCGTCGATATCCCGCAGATCCTCTACAACGTGCCCGGCCGCACCTCCTGCGACATGCAGGCCGACACCGTGATCCGCCTGTCGAAGGTCAAGAACATCATCGGCATCAAGGAAGCCACCGGCGACCTGGTCCGTGCCAAGGCCATCCTGGACGGCGTCGACAAGGACTTCATCGTCCTGTCCGGCGACGATCCGACCGCCGTCGAGCTGATCCTGATGGGCGGCAAGGGCAACATCTCCGTCACGGCCAACGTCGCCCCGCGCGAAATGGCCGACCTGTGCGAGGCCGCCCTTGAGGGCAATGCCGAGAAGGCCCGCGCGATCAACGAAAAACTCATGCCGCTGCACAAAGACCTGTTCTGCGAAGCCAACCCGATTCCGGTGAAGTGGGCGCTGGTGGAAATGGGCCTGATGCAGCAGGGCATTCGCCTGCCACTGACCTGGCTGAGCGAAGGTTGTCACGAAAAAGTCCGTACTGCCTTGCGCCAGTCCGGCGTACTGGTTTAATCGAGGAAGTACACCGCATGAAGCGACTGGCTGGTCTTTCCGCTCTCGCCCTGATCATCTCCAGCACCAGTGGGTGCGGCTGGCTGTGGGGCGAGGATGGCTATTTCCGCGACCGTGGCAGCGACTACCTGCAGGCGCAGCCGACCGCGCCGATGCAGCTGCCGCCGGACGCCAGCAACGTCAAGCGCCTGGATCCGCTGCTACCGATCCCGCGCAACGTGGCCGACGATCGCGCCACCGGCGAGTTCGAGGTACCCCGTCCACAGCCGCTGTCGGCCACCGCCGACATCAGCGATTTCAGCCTGCAGCGCAGCGGCAACAGCCGTTGGGTGCTGGCCCAGCGCTCGCCTGCCGAAGTCTGGCCGGTGACCCGCCAGTTCTTCGAGGACAACGGTTTCCGCATTGCCGAAGAGCGTCCGCAGACCGGTGAGTTCAACACCACCTGGCAGCGTTTCGACGAGCTGTCGGCTTCCCTCGGCCAGCGTTTGGCCAGCACCTCCAGCAGCACGGACAGCGAAGTCCGTGTGCGGGTGCGCATGGAGCCCGGCGTGCAGCGCAACACTTCCGAGGTGTATGTGGTCAGCGTCGAGCGTCCGGCCGGCAGCACCGCCGAGCCTGACTTCCCGTCCGCGTCCAGCAACACCGGCACCGACGCGCTGTTGGTCGACGAAATGCTCGCCAGCATGAACCGCAGCGCCGAGAAGGGCGGTTCGGTCTCGCTGCTAGCCGCGCGCGACTTCGATGCCCCTAGCCAGGTCAGCCTGAGCGAGGACGGCAGCGGCAACCCGGTGCTGTTCCTGGGCTCCGACCTGGACCGCGCCTGGTCCGGCGTCGGCCGCGCCCTGGAGCAGGGCGAGTGGCGTGTCGAGGACATCAACCGCAGCCTGGGCCTGTACTACATCAACCTGTCCGAGAAGCCCGACGACAAGCAGAAGGAGCCTGGCTTCTTCAGCCGCCTGTTCGGCAGCGAGCCGAGCAAGGAAGAGCGTGAAGCCCGTGCCGAGCGCTACCAGGTTCGCCTGAGCAAGGTCGGCGACAACGTCCAGGTGACCGTCGAGAAGAACATCAACACCGTGGCCCCGGCCGATGTCGCCCGCCGCGTGCTGAGCGCGATCCAGGACCACCTGGGCTAAGTGCGCTTCGCGGTTCTAGGAAGCGGTAGCCAGGGAAACGGCACGCTCGTCGCCAGTGGTGATACCTTCATCCTGGTCGATTGCGGGTTTTCCCTGCGCGAGACCGAGCGGCGCCTGGCGCGGCTCGGGGTGTCGGCCACGCAACTGAGCGCGGTACTGGTAACCCACGAACATGCCGACCACGTGCATGGGGTGGGGTTGCTCTCGCGCCGCTACAATGTACCGGTCTACCTCAGCCAGGGCACGTTGCGCGGCATGCGCAAGCCGGTGGAGGTGGCCGGTTTTCTCGGTTGTGGCGATGAGCTGCAGATCGGCGATCTGCAGGTCAGCGCGGCACGGGTCGAGCATGATGCCTACGAGCCGCTGCAGTACGTGATCAGCGATGGTCGTCGACGCTTCGGCATGCTCACCGACCTGGGCAGTTACGACGCGCGGTTGTTGGAGCGCTATCAGGGGCTCGATGCCCTGCTGATCGAGGCCAACCATTGCCGTGACCTGCTGGCCCGTGGGCATTACCCGCACTTTCTCAAGCTGCGGGTCGGCGGCAGCCAGGGACATTTGAACAACCACCAGGCCGCGAGCCTGGTGGCCGAGTTGGGCTGGCAGAACCTGCAGCACCTGGTGCTGGCCCACCTCAGCAGCAAGAACAACCTGCCACATCTGGCCCGCCAGTGCTTCGTCGACGCCCTCGGGTGCGACCCGGACTGGCTCCAGGTGGCGAATCAGGATCATGGGCTCGACTGGCGCCAAATCGCCTAGCCCACCCACTCAAGCAAGCGGAGCCCATCATGGAAAAACGCGACGAACTCTACCGCGGCAAGGCCAAATCGGTTTACAAGACCGACGACGCCGACCGCTTGATCCTGCTGTTCCGTAACGACACCTCGGCGTTCGACGGCAAGCGCATCGAACAACTCGACCGCAAGGGCATGGTGAACAACAAGTTCAATGCCTTCATCATGCAGAAGCTCGAAGAAGCCGGCGTGCCGACCCAGTTCGACAAGCTGTTGGGCGACAACGAGTGCCTGGTGAAGAAGCTCGACATGATCCCGGTCGAGTGCGTGGTGCGCAACTACGCCGCCGGCAGCCTGGTCAAGCGCCTGGGCGTGGAGGAGGGCATCAAGCTGGAGCCGTCCACCTTCGAGCTGTTCCTGAAGAACGACGAGAAGGGTGACCCCTTCATCAACGAATCCCACGTTGTCGCCTTCGGCTGGGGCACCGCCGAGCAACTGGTCGAGATGAAGAAGCTGTCGCTGAAGGTCAACGAAGTGCTGAGCAAGCTGTTCGACGACGCAGGCCTGCTGCTGGTCGACTTCAAGCTGGAGTTCGGCGTGTTCCACGGCCAGATCGTCCTGGGCGACGAATTCAGCCCGGACGGCTGCCGCCTGTGGGACAAAGAGACCCGCAAGAAGATGGACAAGGACCGCTTCCGCCAGGGCCTGGGCGACGTGATCGAAGCCTACGAAGAAGTTGCCAAACGCCTGGGCGTGCCGCTGTAAGCGGCGCGTTCACGCAAGCGCCTGATACCACGCGAATTTTTTTCAAAAAAGGTTTGCCAGAAACGAAATCGCTGGTATGATGCGCGCCATTGGAGAGATGCCGGAGTGGTCGAACGGGACGGATTCGAAATCCGTTGTACTGGCAACAGTACCTAGGGTTCAAATCCCTATCTCTCCGCCATACGCGAAGTAGTCGAAGCCCCCGAAAACGTTGAGTTTTCGGGGGCTTTGTCGTTTATGCTGCGGATTTTTGCCATTCTCTGGCAGCACGCGGTCACGCAATTTTCTTGACGTCAGATTTTCTGCTCAATTAGTATCTCGGCGCCATGATGGCGTAATGATATCTGATGGGCCATGTCGTTTCACTACCTCGCGATGAGGTTGCGCTTTTCCCCTCGACACCCTCGAATCAAGGTCGCCGACAGCCAGTCCCCGGGGGATCGTCTGTGCCTGGCCGCCAGCGCCACTTTTGCCTGTTCCCTGGAGCGCCCGGGCGTGAGCCGAGCGCTGATCGCCCACCTGTTACGGCTGGAGCTGTTGTAGCAAGCACTGCCACTGCTGACGCGAGACTACGACATGGATGCCCGTCAATTCGTTTTCCTGACCCGACTGCCTTCGGCGACTGTGCAATCGCGCGGATCTTTTTGCGGTATTTCCAAGCGCGCGCTGGCGTTCCTGCTGGCGAACGTCATGTTTTGGCAGCCGCTGTGGGCCCAGGCCGAAGGCATCGCGGTCAGCGCGCCGGGCACGGGGCTGGCCCAAGCGGGCAATGGCGTGCCGATCGTCAACATTGCCACGCCGAATGCCAATGGCCTGTCGCACAACCAGTTCAAGGACTACAACGTCGATGCCCAGGGGCTGATCCTCAACAACGCCATCGAGCGCACGCAGGCCACCCAACTGGGCGGGATCATTGTCGGTAACCCGAACCTCAATGGCCGGGCCGCCGACATCATCCTCAACGAAGTCAATGGCGCAAACCCCAGCCAGTTGCGTGGTTACACCGAAGTAGCGGGCAAGTCCGCGCATGTCATCGTCGCCAACCCCCACGGGATCAGCTGCGACGGTTGTGGTTTCATCAACACGCCCAACGTCACGCTCAGCACGGGCAAGCCGGTGATCGAAAACGGCCAGTTGAGCCGCTACCAGGTCGATCAGGGCACGGTGTCCATCCAGGGCGCGGGGCTCAATGCGAGCAATGTCGACCAATTCGAAATCATTACCCGCGCCACGAAGATCAATGCGCGGATCCAGGCGAACAAGCTGGACATCGTCGCAGGCCGCAACGATGTCGATGCACGCACCTTGACCGCTACCGCCCGCAGAGGCGACGGTAGCCCGACGCAGGAGCTGGCGATCGACTCATCGGCGTTGGGGGGCATGTACGCCAACACCATTCGCCTGGTAGGTACCGAGGCGGGCGTCGGGGTTCGGCTGGCGGGCGACATGGTCGCTGGTGGCGATATCCACATTGATGCCAACGGTAAGCTGGACCTGGGACAGGCCTCCGCGGGCGGCACGCTGGTCGCCAAGGCGCAGGGTATCGATGTGCAGGGGCCGGTCCATGCCGCCAAGGACCTGGCGATCACCAGCCAGGGTGATCTGCGCAACCAGCGGAGTCTGGCCGCCGGCGATAGCCTGCGCCTGGACAGCGCCGGTCGGGTGCTCAATCAGGGCATCGTCGAGGTCGGGGTCAGCGCCGACGGCAGTCGCAATCGACAGGGCGATCTGCAGGTGACCGCGCAAGCCGTCGACAACAACGGGCACACCCTGGCTGCCAGCCGCGACCTCGCTATCAACACCAATGATCTGGCGAACCAGGGCGGCACCCTGAGTGCCGGGCGCAGTGCCCGGATCGACGTGCAGCAGTTGGACAACCAGAATCGGGGGCGTGTCTTGTCTGCAGGGAACCTTGGTGTCAACAGCCAGACCCTGCTCAATGGCCAAGGTGGCTTGATCGCCGGCAGTGGTGCGCTGGACGTCAACAGCAGGACCTTGATCAATCGCAAGGGTGAGCTGTCCAGCCTGGGTCAGGTGACGCTGCGCGTGGCCTCGCTGGACAACGTTGCGGGCCTGGTTTCGGCTGGCCAATCCCTCGACTTGCAGGCCGCTGGTCTGCTCGACAACCGTGGTGGGCAGGTCAATAGCGCGCAGCAACTGACGGCCAGCATCGGCAGCCTGGACCAGCAGGGGGGCGGGCGCCTGCACAGTGACAGTGGCCTGCGCCTCGACGTGCGCCACGGTCACCTGGACAACCGTGGCGGGGTGATCAATGCCAATGGCCAGCTGGTCCTGGAGCATCTGGCCAACGTCGACAACCGCCAGGGCGAGATCTCCAGTAATCGCGCGTTCAGCGTGATGGCGAGTGGCCTCGACAACGGTGCCGGCAAGTTGCTGAGCGACCAGGCCTTGACCCTGAGCATCGCCGGGGCACTGGGTAACAGTGCCGGCCTGATCAGCGCCCAAGGCTTGTGGATCGATGCCGCCAGCCTGCTCAACGATCAACGGGGCATGGTTTCCAGCCAGGGTGGTCTGGGAGCCCGCGTCGCGGGTGCGCTGAACAACCATGACGGCAACCTCAGCGCGCAGGGCGACCTGCAGGTGGCGGTGGGCAGCCTGGACAACAGCGCCGGGCGCCTGCACGGCCAGTCGGGCCTGCGCCTGGACCTGAATCACGGCGCATGGAACAACCAGGGTGGGCTGGTCACGGTGCCTGGCCAACTGCAGTTGCTCAACCTGGCGGCGGTGAACAATCAGGCTGGGGAGATTTCCAGCGCGCTTGGTTTCGAACTGCGCGGCGACCATCTGGACAACCGCGGCGGCAAGCTCAAGAGCGAGGGTGGTCTTGGCCTGGTGGTCGGTGCCGGGCTGGACAACCGGGGCGGTGAGGTGCAGGGCGCGGATGTCCGGCTCGGCCTGGGCGCTTTGGACAACCGCAATGGCCGGATCCAGGCCAGCGCAAGCCTACACCTGGACAGTGCCGGTATCGATAACGGCCACGGTGTCCTGGCTGCGGGCTCCGCGCTGGCGCTGACGGCCACTGGCCTCGACAACGCGTTCGGCAAGCTCACCAGCGGTGCCGACCTGACGGCCATGCTGGCCGGCAACCTGCTCAACCAGAGCGGTCTGTTCAGCGCCGGAGGCAACCTGCAACTGACCGGCGCCGACCTGGTCAACCACCAGGGGCAATTGCTGGCGGGTGCGACCTTGCAGCTAGGTGCCGGGCAACTGGACAACGGCACTGCCGGACGCATTTATGCCCGTGATGTAAAGGCCAGTGTCAGTGGCCTGAGCCAGGTTGGCGGCGGGCAGCTCTACAGCCAGGACAGTCTGACCCTCGACCTGAACAACGGCCATCTGGACAACCGCGGTGGCCTGATCAACGCGCCTGGCCAGTTGCTGCTGAGCAACCTGAACGGGGTCGACAACCAGGGGGGGGAGATTTCCAGTCGGCAGGCTTTCACCGTGGCGGTCGCCAGCCTGGACAACCGAGGCGGCAAGCTGCTTGCGGACCAGCAACTGACCTTGCGTATCGCGCGCGCCCTGGACAACACCCTGGGTCTAGTCAGGGCTGCGGCGCTGGATGCCCGCGTGGCTTCCCTGGCCAACCGCCAAGGCACCCTGGAAGCGCGCAACGGCCTGAAGCTGACGGTGGACGGAGCGCTAGACAACCATCAAGGGCGAGTGAGTAGCGACGGTACCCTGAACCTCGCCGTCGCCGGGCAACTGCTCAACCAGGGCGGCGTACTCGGCGCGGTGGGCACGTTGCAACTGAATGCAGCCGGCCTGGACAACCGGCTGGGTGGGCGGATTGCCACGCAGGGCAACCTGACCCTCGAGGCGACCCAGATCGACAACCGTGGCGGCGAAATCAGCAGCGTTTCCGACCTCACTGTCAACGGCGGCCACCTGGACAACAGCGGCGGCGGTCGGGTGGTCGCCAACGGCAACCTGGCACTGACCCTGGCTCGTCTCGATAACCAGGCCAAGGGCATCATCTCCGGCCAGCGCACGGTCACCCTCGTCGCCGGGCAGCTGGACAACAGTGCTCAAGGCAGCCTGTATGCCAAGCAGGGGCTGTCATTGCTGCTGCGCGACGGTAACGGCGCCAATGGGCAACTGGACAATCGCCAGGGCGTGCTGCGCAGTGACGCCGACCTTGGCCTCGACCTGGTCAACCTGCTCAACGACAGTGGCCGGGTGAGCGGGGCGGGCAACCTGACACTGACGGCGGGGCAGGGTGTTGGCAACGCCGGCGGGCAACTGCTCGCCGGTGGCGCCTTGACCCTGGCCAGCCTCTCGCTCGACAACAGTCGGGGGCGCATCGCCGCCGATGCCGGATTGCGTGTGACCACTGGTGGCTTGAGCAATCAGGCTGGCTACCTCACCAGCGGCGACCGCCTCGACCTCAGCGCCGGCCAGGTCGACAACCTCGGCGGGCGGATCGCCAGCGACAAGGCGTTGAGCGCCACATTGGCCGGGCTCGACCAGCATGGCGGTGGCCAGTTGTACAGTGCCAGTGCCCTGACCCTGGACTTGAGCCAGGGGCTGCTGGACAACAGCGATGGCCTGATCAACGCGGTGGGGCCATTGCGGCTGCGCAACCTGTCCACGGTGATCAACCGGTCCGGCGAGATTTCCAGCGAACAGGGCTTCAGCCTGGTCGCCGAGCACCTGGACAACAGCCACGGTGATCTGCTCAGTGGCCAGGCCATCGATCTGCGCATTCGCCAGGCTTTGCTCAATGTCGGCGGCCAGATTGCCGCAGCCGGCCTGACGGCCGAAGCGGCCAGCCTGGATAACCACGACGGGCTGTTCAGCAGCTCCGCCAACCTGGACCTGACATTGGCCGGCGCGCTGCTCAACGAGGCGGGCGAAGTATCCGGCGCCGGCATCAGTACGATCAGGGCGGCCAGCCTGGCCAACGGCCAGGGCCAGGTGATGAGCGACGGCAGCCTGGACCTGGGCGTGACGGGGGCGCTGTTCAACCAGGGCGGGACCCTGGGTGCCGGCCATGCGTTGAAGGTTGCTGCCACGAGCCTCGACAACCGCAGCGGTGGCAGTCTGGTCAGTGACGGTAGCCTGTCGCTGGCACTCAGCGGTCTGCTGGACAACCAGGCCGCAGGTGCCGTGCTCGCCAAAGGCACCATGGAACTGCTGGTCGATCGCATCGACAACCGCGCGGGTCGTCTTTCCGGGCAGGGCGGCCTGAGCCTGCGTGGCACCTCATTGGATAACCGCGGTGGTGTCGTGCGTGGCAATCAGGACCTGACCTTGCGCCTGGCATTGCTCGACAACCGTGAGGGCCTGCTCAACGGTGCGGGCAAGCTGGATCTCGACAGCGGTGAACTGCTCAACCAGCAAGGCCTGGTCAGTGCGGGTGGCCAGGTTCTGCTACACGCCGACACTGTCAACAATGGCAAAGGGCGCATCGCCAGCCAGGGCGATCTGCTCGCCACCGTTAAAACACTCGATCAACAGGCTGGCGAGCTGGTGGCACAGGGTGGCCTGAGCCTGATCGGCGGCCGGCTGGACAACCGCGCGGGCGGCTTGGTGGGCAGCACGAAAGCGCTGAAGATCGAGGTGGATTCCGCTGACAACCGCGGTGGTGAAATTTCTGGCCAGCAAGATGTCGGTGTCAGTGCAGGGCAGTTGGACAACAGTGGCGGCAAGCTGTTGGCCGGCACCCGCCTGGACATGACCGTGGCCAAGGTCATCAACCAGGCGCGCGGCCTGTTGTTCGGCCAGGATGTCAGCCTGATCGGCGGGCATCTGGACAACACCCAGGGTACGCTCTCGGGGCGGCGCTCGCTGCAGGTTCGTCTCACCGCACAGCCGGCGGCGCTGCTCGATGGCCACCTGTTGAACGGCCAGGGCAAGCTTGTCAGTGAAGGCGCACTGAGCCTCGACGCTGAACAACTGGACAACCGCAGCGGCAGCATTTCCAGCGCCGGCCCGCTGGTGTTGACCAGCGCGGCTGGTTTGCTCAATCAGGGCGGTGTCGTCGAAAGCGCCCAGCACCTCAGCCTCTCCAGCGCCAGCCTGGACAACAGCGGGCAAGGCCTGATCAAGAGCCAGGGCGCTGCGAGCCTGGTCACCGGGCGTCTGGACAACCTGCTGGGTGGCCGGATCATCAGCGACACGACACTGAGCCTGCGTGCCGGCCAGGTCAACAATGGTGGACGGATCGCCAGCAATGGCGTACTCGATGCCCGTATGGCGGGGCTGGTCCAGGATCATGGCGAATTGTTCAGCAACAGCCAGTTGACCCTGAACCTCGACCAGGGGGATTTGAGCAACCAAGGCTTGATCAACGCGTCGCAACTGGTCCTGAAGAACCTTGGCGTGGTCACCAACCGCGGGGGCGAAATCTCCAGCCAGAATGCCTTCACGCTTGCCGCACGCAGCCTCGACAACGGCGGCGGCAAACTGGTCAGCGACCAGGGCCTGGTCTTGCGCAGCGAGCAGGGGCTGGGCAACAGCCAGGGGCGGATCAGTGCCGCGAGTCTCGACCTGGGCAGCCTGAGCCTGGACAACCGCGATGGCCGTATCAGCAGCCGCGGCAGCCTGACGGTGAACGCCCGCGATGCGCTGGTCAACCAGGGCGGCACGCTGATCGCCGCTGGCGCGCTCACGGTCGCCAGCGCCAGCCTGGACAACCGCCACGGCGAGATCGCCGGCAAGGCGCTGGTCGAGGTGAACGTGGCGACCATCGACAACCAGAGCGGCCAGTTGATCGGCACCGACCGCGTCGAGGTGACGTCCTCCCATCTGGACAATCGTGGCGGCCTGCTGGGTGCGACAAAAGCGCTGAAACTCTCGGTCGACACCTTGGACAACCGCGGCGGTGAGCTGACCGGCAACAGCGATGTCTCGGTCACCGGGCTGAGCCTGGACAACAGTGATGGCGGCGTGGTGTTCGCCGCGGGCAACCTGGCGCTAGCCGTGCAGCGTGTTATCAACCACAGCCGCGGCCAGATGAACGGTCAGGGCGTGAGCCTGGTGGGGGCCAGCCTGAGCAACAGCGGCGGCTTCATCCGTGCGCAACTGCCGCTGGTGCTCAAGCTCAGCGGCGACCTGGACAACCAGCAGGGTACCCTGAGCAGTGAGTCGACCCTGGCGCTCACCGCCGACAGTCTCGACAACCGCAACGGTAGCCTGGGCAGCGCCGGCGCACTGTCCTTGAACCTCAAGAACGGGCTGGACAACACCCATGGCGAGCTGGTGAGCGATGCCAGCCTGCTGTTGCGCAGTGCCAGCCTGGTCAACGACCAAGGCAGCCTCAGCGCCAAGGGCGCGGTCGACCTTGTCACCGGGGCCTTGAGCAACCGTGGTGGCCGCCTCAACAGCGCGCAAAGCCTCGACCTCACCGCTGGCCAGGTCAGCAACGGCGGCAGCATCGGCAGCCTCCAGGCCCTGACCGCCAAAGTCACAGGTCTCGATCAACTGGGCGGCAAGCTGATCAGCGACACCCGCCTGAGCCTCGACCTCCAGGGCGGCAAACTGGACAACCAGGGCGGCCTGATCCATAGCGCAGGCCCGCTGCTGCTGGGCAACCTGGTCGATGTGAGCAACCGTTCCGGCGAAATCTCCAGCACCCAGGCGTTCACCCTCGAGGCTCGCAGCCTGGACAACGACAATGGGCGCGTGCTCGCCAGCCAGGACTTGAAACTGGTAATCGCCAAGACCTTGAGCAACATCAAGGGCCTGATCGGCGCCGCCAACCTGCGCATCGACGCGGGTAGCGTGGACAACCGCACTGGCCTGCTCAACAGCCGGGGCGACCTGCAACTGGACAGCGGAGGCCTGCTCGACAACCGCCAGCAAGGCCTGGTCAGCGCGGCGGGCACACTGAAGCTGCGCAGCGGCGACCTGAACAACCAGGGTGGCAGCCTGCTCGGCACCGGTAGCGTGGCCCTGGTCGCGCGCACGCTGAACAACAGCGCCTCCGGCCTGATCAATAGCCAGGGTCGTCTCGATATCACCGCCGAGGGGCTGGACAGCAGCAACGGCGAAGTCTCCGCGCGCGGTGACCTGGGCCTGAAGCTCGGTGCGTTGTCGGTGAACAACGGCCGCATCCTCGCGGAGCAGGCGCTGAGCCTGGACCTCGATGGCCACGACCTGAGCAACCGCAATGGCTTGATCCAGGCGGGTGGCGCGTTGAACGTGCAGCGCGTGGGTGTGTTCGACAACGTGGGCGGCGAGCTCTCCGCCAAACAGGGCCTGACCCTCTCGGCCAACCGTCTTGATAACGGCAATGGCAGGTTGATCGGTACTCGTCAGGTGTTCCTGAACGTCGGCAGCGTCGCCAACCAAAACGGCCTGTTGTCCGGTTGGCAAGGCTTGACCCTGTATGGCGGCAGTCTCGACAACCGCAATGCCGGTACCTTGTCCAGCCGCAGTGGCGCGCTGGACGTGCAACTGTCGGGGAGCCTGCTCAACAGCGGCGACGGAGCCCTGGTCAGCCAGGGCCGCATGGACATTGGCGCGGCCAGCCTCGACAACAGCGGTGGCGTGCTGTCCAGTGGCGACGCCCTGCAGCTGAACGTCACCAGCCTCGGCAACCAGAGTGGCAGCATCGATGCCCAGCAATGGATCACGGTCAATGGCACCGACCTCGACAACAGTGCCGGGCGCATCGCGGGCAACGGCAGCCTGACTCTGGATCTGCGCGGCATCTTGACCAATACCGGCGGCACCCTGGTCAGTGCCGACACCTTGCTGCTCAAGCAGGCGCTGCAAGTTGCCAACCAGGGCGGCAAGATTGTCAGCCGCGGCCGTCTGGAACTGAATGCGGGTAGCCTCGACAACAGCCAGCTTGGCACCCTTGCGGCCAAGGAGCAGGTCAAGGTCAACGCCAGCTCGATCCTGCGCAACAGCGCTCAGGGATTGATCTACAGCGAGAATGCTGATGTCCGGTTGCAGGCTGCCGAGCTGATCAACCAGCAGGGCGAAGTGCAAGGGCACAGCGGGCTGCTGCTGGATGTCGGTGCAGGGTTGGACAACCGTGGCGGCAAGCTGCTTGCCCAGGGTGGCAACCTTGTGGTGCAGCGTGCAGGCAGCTTGAGCAACCAGGGTGGCATCCTCGCCAGCCTCGCCGGGTTGCTGGACGTCAATGTCGGCGGCGTGCTCGACAATCGGCGCGATGCCAGTGGCAAGGGTGGAGTCGTGCAAGGCCAGCAGTTGCTGATGGTCGCCGGCGTGGTCGACAACAGCGGCGGTCGCATCGCCGCGCAGTCGGGTGATGCACGCATTCGTGGTGGGGATCTGATCAACGCCGGTGGCGGGCTTTACGCCAAGGGGCTGGTGCGGGTCGATGGCCTGGGGCTGGACAACAGCGCAGGACAACTGGCCGGTGGACGTATCGAGCTGGCGCTGGGCGATGAGCTGGTGAACCGCTCGGGCGTTATTGAAAGCGATACCCTGCTGCAAGTGTCGGCGGGGGCGGTGGACAACCAGAGCGGCCAGTTGCGAGCCCTGGGGACGACAGGCAAGAGCGATTTCCAGATCCGAGGCGGCTTCGACAACCGCTACGGCCGGGTGGAAATCGGCAACACCGACCTGACCCTGAATACCGCCAGCCTGAGCAACCTCAACGGTATGGTGCTGCACGGCGGCACGGGCAACTTCGACGTGTCCATGGCGAACCTGGCCAATAGCGGTGGCAACTTGGTGACCCGCGGTGGTCTGACCCTGAACGCCGCCAGCTGGACCAACAGCAGCGTGATCCAGGCCGGGCGGCTGACCGTCAATGTCGGTGAACTGAACCAGACCGCCGAAGGGCGACTGCTGGCCTCGGAAAGCTTCAGCGGCAGTGGCAACAATTGGTCCACGGCGGGCGTGATCGCCAGTGACGGTCGTTTTGACCTGACGCTTGGTGGCAGCCTGAATGCCAGCGGGCGCACCAGCAGCCTCGGCGCCATGAACCTCACGCTGGGCCAATTGACCGTGGGAGGGAGCGCCAGCCTGTCGGCCGGCGACAACACCATGGTCAAGGTGGGCGGCCTGTTGAACAACGCCGGGCGCCTGACGTCCGCCGTCAACCTGACCCTCGAGGCCGGCGGCATCAACAACTACGGCTCGCTGGGCAGTGGCCAGGTGTTGACCGCCAGCACCACGAACCTGCTGAACCAAGGCGGGTTCATCTTCAGCGGCGCCGACATGGCGCTCTATGCGCAAAACCTGACCAACCGCGAAGGCGACATCTACAGCCTGGGCGCGATCCGCGTGGCCAGGGATGCGCAAGGCACGCGGGCAGCCTTGCTGGAAAACATCTCCGGGACGCTTGAGAGCCTTGGCGACTTCACCATCGCGGCCACGACCGTCAGCAACAAGCGGTTGGACTTCGACCCGAAGCCGACGGCGCAGTCCGGCTACATCGGTGTTCGTTGCTACAGCTGCTCCAGTTACATGAATGGCAGCGTGCCGATTTCACCGTCGTCGCATCTGGTGTGGGCACAAACCTATGTGTATGACGCGGTTGGGCAGGTCGCGAAGCAGTCCAGCCTGTTCTCGGGCAGGAACCTCTCTGTCAGCAGCGACACGTTCGCCAACTCCAACTCCACGGTTTCCGCCGCCGGGAACATCGATATCAAGACCGGTACGTTCTCCAACACCGGTACTTCGCTCAATGGCTACACGGATCTGAAGTACATCGATGTCGGAACGCCGGGTGGCGGACTGTGGAAAAGCATCTTCAAGTACAACGCCGAGAACGACCTGGGCTACAACGGTGGCATACGCTTCTGGAATGCCGCAGGCGCCGAGTCGATGGCGGCGATTACCGGAGGGAGTCGTCCCATCGGCAAGGGAGAGACCCGTTCGTGGCTGAACTTCGCCAGTATGCGGCTGGACACCAGTCGAGACGCAGGCAAGGCTTACTACGGGTCTTCGGACTTCATGTATCCGGCCAACTATTCAAGTGGCTCGGCGGGCAATGCTCCGGCGATCATTCAAGGCACCAATCCGTTTCTCACCCAGCGCGTAGAGAATGCCGGTTCCAACTACCTGCCCTCGGTGGTAGAGGCCGGCGGCGCCGTCTCCATTACCGCCGCCAGCAAGATCACCAATGGTGTCGAGCGCGCCTACAGCCGTGGCGCGGCAGGGGCTGCCCGCAGCCTGGACACCAAGGTGGCGGGCAGCGCGCCGGTCATCGTCCTGAACCGGCAACTGCCGCCCAACCTGGCCCAGCAACAGGTCAACCCGTTGAGCCTGCCGGGCTTCAGCTTGCCCACCAACCCGAACGGCCTGTTCCGCCTGAGCGACAAGGCTGCCAGCGCGGCAGGCGTTGCCCAGGGTGACAGCACTTCCGGCAATTGGACCTTGGGCGGTGCCAGCATCGATCTGGCACAGCGCGAGCAAGCCGTGCCTGGTGCCTCCGCACGCACCCTCAAGCTGGACGACATCGGTGCGCTTGCGGCAGGCGCGCACCAGGTGGCAGTGACCGCCCGCGAAGCCGCCGTCATCGATGGCAATGGCCGGCCGATCCTGGTTTCCCCGGTTACTGCCGTCGACAACGGCACCTGGCAATCGGGGCGCACCAGCGCCGACGCAATCACCTGCAACGAAGCGATCGGTAGCCAGACGTCCGTCGCTGACAGCACCGGTTCGGTCAGCGCGACGGTTCAGGGGGCCGGCAACACCGGCCCAGGTGATGGGCAGGTGGGTATCAGCCAGCCCACCCGGCCGGACCTGGCGCCCGTGGTGAGCCAAGTCCCGGTCGTGGTGCCTGCCAGCGAACGTGCGGACGTCCCTGGCATCGATGCGCGCACGGCGAAAGTGACGGCGCCCGGCAGCACGCCGGCGACCGCGACGGCTGGCCAGGTCATCCAGCGCGTCGAGGGCCTGCCGGATCGCACGGTACCGCCCCAACCGCACAAGTACCTGGTCGAAACCAACCCGCTGCTGACTGACCTCAAGCAGTTCATGAGCTCCGACTACCTGCTGGCCGGGCTTGGCTACAACCCGGATGAAAGCGCCAAGCGCCTGGGGGACGGCTTCTACGAGCAGCGCCTGATCCAGCAGGCGGTGGTGGCCGCCACCGGCCAGCGTTTCCTCGCCGGGCAGACCAGCGACGAGAAGATGTTCAAGTACCTGATGGACAACGCCATCGCCAGCAAGCAGCAGTTGAACCTGGCGGTGGGCGTGGGCCTGACCTCGGAGCAGGTCGCCGCGCTGACCCACGACATCGTCTGGCTGGAAGAAGCCACCATCAATGGCCAGAAGGTGCTGGTGCCGGTGGTCTACCTCGCCAACGCCAACAACCGCCTGGCGCCCAACGGTGCACTGGTGGCGGGCAAGAACCTCGACCTGATCGCCGGGCAGGACCTGGTCAACGTCGGCACCCTGCGGGCCACCGACAACCTGTCGGCCAGCGCCGGCAACGACATCCTCAATGGCGGCCTGATCCAGGCCGGCAACCGTGTCGACCTGCTGGCGGGCAACGATATCGTCAACAAGGCCGGCGGCATCATCTCTGGCCGCGATGTCAGCCTCACCACGCTGCTTGGCGATGTCGTCAACGAACGCTCGGTGACCAGCCATGTCACCGACAGCGCCCGCCTGTCCGCGCGCAAGGACTACGTAGACAGCGCCGCGCGCATCGAGGCCGCCAACGACATGAGCATCAACGCTGGCCGCGATCTTCTCAGCGCGGGCGGTGTGTTGCAGAGCGGGCGGGACACCACGCTGCAGGCAGGGCGCGACATCGTGCTGGGATCGGCCGAGGCCGTGGACAGTGCCGCCTACGGGCGCACCAAGACCCAGTCGATTGTCCAGAGCGGTTCCAGTGTCACCGCGGGCCGGGATTTCACCGCGGTGGCCGGGCGTGACCTGACCGCGGTGGCCAGCCGGATCGAGGCGCAACGCGATATCGATATTTCTGCTCGGGGTGACGTGACCCTGGCGTCGGCGGCGGATGAGCAGCACGCGTCCTACACCTCGAAGAAACTCAAGACCCAGGAAGACCACGTCAGGCAGGTCGGGTCCGAGCTCAAGGCCGGCGGCGATATCGCCATCAGCGCGGGTGAAGACCTGGCCATGAGCGCCAGCCGCATCAGCGCGGGCGACGAAGCCTACCTCGTGGCGGGTGGCAAGCTTGCCTTGCTCGCCGCCGAGGACAGCGACTATTCGCTGTACGACAAGAAAAAGAAAGGCAGTTTTGGCAGCAAGTACATCAAGCGTGACGAAGTCACTCGGATCACCAACGTCGGTAGCGCGATTACCACGGGTGGGGATCTGACGCTGGTCAGCGCAGGAGACCAGCTTTACCAGGTGGCGAAACTCGACAGCGGTGGCGACCTGACCCTCAGCAGTGGCGGGAGCATCACCTTCGAAGCGGTCAAGGACCTGCATCAGGAAAGTCACATCAAGAGCAAGAACAGCCTGGCCTGGACCAGCGCCAAGGGCAAGGGCAACACCGATGAGACTCTGCGCCAGAGCCAACTGGTAGCCCAGGGCGAGGTGCTGATCAAGGCCGTGGATGGTCTGAAGATCGATATCCGCCAGATCGACCAGGAAACGGTAAGCCAGGCCATCGATTCGATGGTTGCGGCCGACCCGCAACTGGCATGGCTGAAGGACGCCGAACGGCGTGGCGATGTGGACTGGCGTCAGGTCAAAGAGCTGCATGAGTCGTTCAAGTACAGCCATTCCGGCCTCGGGCAGGGGGCCATGCTGGCCATCATTATCATCGTCACCGTGTTGACTGCCGGCGCGGCCAGCGGCGCGATTGGTACTGCGGCGGGGGCCACCGCAGGCTCTGGCTCGGCGATGGCGGCTGGCACGGCGGCGACCGCGACAACCGCTGCAACCTCGGCTGGCTGGGCGAATATGGCGCTGACCGCGGTGGCCACCTCCGCCGCCAGCGGCGCGACGATCAGCACCATCAACAACCGCGGTGACCTGGGAGCGGTATTCAAGGACGTCACCTCCAGCGAAAGCCTCAAGAACTATGTCATTGCAGGTGTCAGCGCCGGGGTGGGTGGTTACGTCGCCGATACGTCGTTCATCACCCAGATGGGCACGCGCCTGGCGGTCAGTTCGGCGCTCAAGACGGTCGCCAGTGGCGGCAAATTCATCGACAACGTCGGAGAAGCGGCGCTGGGCCTGGCTGCGGATGCGTTGACAGGTGCTGTCTACAACCAGGTCGGCAGCAGCCTCGTCGGTTCCGGCTTGCCTACGCGGGTCGCTGTCCATGCCATTGTCGGCGGCTTGATTGGCGAGATGGCCGGCGGGGACTTCGCGACCTCGGCGTTGGCGGCAGGGGCCAACAAGGCGTTGATCCAGATGTACGGGGAGAAGATTTTCCCCGGTGCGGCGCATGACCAGCTGTTGGCCATGACTTCTCAGTTACTGGGGATGAGCGTTGCGGCGGTAGCCGGAGGAAGCGACAAGGACCAGCAGGTTGCCGGTTGGGTCGCCCAACAAGCGACGGTGAACAACTACCTCAAGCACGAAGAGGTGGACAAGTTCGCGCAAGAGTTGGTGGGGTGCCGGGGCGCGCAGAACCCTGCGGGCTGCCGCAGCGGTGTGCTGGATAAGTACGAAGGGATAAGGGTAAGCAAGACCGGCGCCTGGTTCGAAGGCTGCAAGGCAAAGGGGGAGGGCGATTGCAGCAATCAGTACACGGATGTCAAGGCGGGTTCGAGTGCACTGGATGCACTGGCTGAACTGTCGACGCTGACAAACGATGAACGGGCGATGGTGCGCATCATCCAGGATCGCCACTATGACGAGGAACGCCAGGCACAGTATTTCTGGTACCAGACGTTCATGGCGGAATCCGGTGCGGCAGGGATTGCTACGGGATTGGCCGGACGGGGTAGCAAAGGCACTGGTCCAGCTCGGCCGGATTCAGGCCCCACCTCGGGTGTGCTAGGCTCGGAGCCTGGGTCGGTTTCATCGAAAGCTGCTCAGAACGACTTCCCCAGTACGAAAAATGGTCCAAAAGGTACTCCTGCTTGGGATAACGCTATATCTAAAGCTGACGGAGACTTCGGGTATCTCCCGCCTCTCCGGCAGAGCTATGTTAAAGATGTTTACGACTTACAAGGTTCGGTGGGCAAGATGCGTGCCAGTGGCGCTAGCGCAGAAGAAGTTGCAAAGTATGCGCATAACGCAAGAAACGAGTTGAAAATAAAGTACAGGGAGTATACGCCTCCGGAAATGCTTGACGTCATCGATGCAAGGAATTTGGAGCGATATGGTAACAAGATCGGACCCGCATTTGATGATTTGGTTAAAAAGGGTAAAACCTTTGAACAGATAATTGAAAGTTCCACGCGAGCTGGTGGTGGAGATCTTTTTTAATGAAGGATTTTGTTGATGAGAAAGTTTTTTCTCTCGGTCGTATGAGGTCTGGGAGATTGTATGTGGAACTAACTTCTGATGTGGGTTGGGAAGGCTTTCCTAACTATGCTGAGGGATTTGTTAAGTTATTTTCTGGCGAAATTATTAGCAGAAGTGATTCTGTTGATACTAGAGTGTGGGGGGTAATTATAAAAGATCAGCTCCTACGATTAGTTTATGAGGACTTTCCTGTGATGATTAGTTTGGAGTCGCAGAGTGAGGACGGGGATCGTTTTATAGAGGAGTTAAAATTTTATTCGCATATCACCCGATAGTGCTTGGCTCGTCAGCATGTGGCGGGCTTTGTGGCTCAATACCATAGAGGAACCACAAGCGTCCAGATCTATAAAGTCTAGGTATACGAAGCATGAATGGCTTTTCTGAGTCTACGTCCGAAGACAGCCATTTTATTTTTTTTCAATGGCTATGAGGAGGAACGGTTCCACGAGTTTGTCGAATTTGTTCTAACCACCTTGGGGGCTAGGGAGCCTGAGCGTGAGGAAGGGCCATACTCAACGCTGGTCATCACGGAGTACAAAGGGCAGAGGCTGGTTTTGACAAGCGGTTCATTTGAAGGCTGCTTTATTTCCATGGACAAGGAGGCTGCATGGTTGGCAAGGGAAATAATCAAGGCGTTCTGATATGGGGCCAGTAAGCGGCGTGTTTTTATGCGTCGGGTGCAGCGTGGTCCAAGGCGGGTGCCTGTATCGCAGGTGACGGCTGGGGCAGGATGGCGATGTCGCCTTTACCTGTTTGATAGAACGTCACGCTCAGAGCCGCCACCGTTACACCCAGCGCAACAGCGGTAAGCATGGCTCCCCAGATATTCAGCTTCAGACTCCCCAATCGATCAATGTCGCGGCGCACACCTGCGATCGAGTCGTCCAGGCGCTTTTCGCGCTCACTCTGGGCAACGAGAAAACCATCGATTTTCGACGCGATGGCTTCTACCCGAGTGTCCATCTTGATCTCGATGGTCTCGAGCTTGGCGTTGAGTTCGTCACGGGGCAGGTCATTCATGGTTGCGGTACCCATCCTTTTTACTGGCGAGTCATGTCTATCCAGGCTCATGCCTGCTGCATAGAGCCGTTGAAAATAGTTGGCCCAGGGCTCCTGCAGCTGCCTGTCTGGCATATCGTTATGAGGCATCTAGCCCTCCGCTTCGAATAGCGCCTGAGGCACCACGCTCTGCTCGTCCATGGTCTTCGATGCTTTCGGGCATCATCCATACGGCTTGTGGGGCATCTGCAATGTTCTTGATAGTGCTGTCGATGAGGCCGCGATGAGGAGAGACTAGAGCGCTACCTGGTCAGCGGCAATGCTTCGGCGGGCCTGGATGCGCGATTCGGAAATGGACTACTCGCAACAGGGCAGCAGGCTGGCATAGCCAAATGCCACCGTTTGCGTACCTGCCGCGCCTTGTAGAGAATCGCACCCTTTGCCTCGAAAGGATGCGTGCAATGAAGTTCGAAGGGACTTTTCAATACATGGGCAATCACGGGATCGTCTTCAACGTCTCGCAGATCACCCTGACCGACAGTGAGCGCGGACGCCTGCGCGAGCTGCATTTCGGTGAGGCGAGAAGCGCCCATTACGAGGTCAACAGCAAGGTCGTCGAGACCTACGACAGGATGCTGGCCAAGGGGCTGCCCTGCGTGATGAAGATCGGTATCTCCAAGCCTTTGACCCGCCAGCAGGGCGATACCCTCAATGCCCAGCGCACCAAGGTCGCCAACCTTGCCGCCTCGGCGTTCGCCGCCGCCGCGAGTTCTGTAGCATCGCCCTATGTTGGCGTGCCGGTGGGCGCTGGGGTGCGTGCCTATGCCAATGACATCCTGCCCACCTACCATGCCGGCGATGTACTGGTCAGCATCGAGGCGCAGGTCAATGGCGGCATTGGGCCGCAGCACACCACCTCGACCCTGATCATCAAGACCTGAGGGAGACGCCTGTGTCCGAAATTACCTATGCGGTCATCGCCCTGGTGCTTTACGGCCTGTTGGATCGGTTTCTCAGGCCTTACTCGCTGCGCAAGTGGCTCGGTGTGGCGCTGGCGGTGGTTGGTGTCGTTGGTTGCATCGTTGTCAGCCAGGCCCGTTCCTTCGGGTTGGACCTGGGATTGCTGTCGGTGCTTGCCACGGGGGTGGGCGTGGGCCTGTTCGTGAGGCGGCGGCGATTCGAGCAAGTTGGTTGAAGCGATAAAGGTTTTTACCCGAAAGCCCCGTAGTTCTTGCTACGGGGCTTTTTGCATCAAACAGCGGAGCTGTTCGTTACTGCGTGGGAGACATCTTGCGATAGTGCTTTGGCCATGCCGGTGAGGTAGTGCGCGGCTACCAGCAATGTAGGTGCGTTCTTCAGATCCTGAGTCAGCGCGATATCGCTCAGGGTGTAGGCGCAGGTTATCAAGTTGGTGGATTGTTCCAAGGCATAGTCCATGGGGTGGCCCGCAACGACCTGGAACAGTGGGGTTTCGTTATCGATTTCACCGCTTTCGCCAAAGCTGCCGATGCCGACGGTGGTGATGCGCTTGTCTTGAGTCATACCTGTTCTCCTTGTTGTCAGGGCGCGATCAATGCCTTGCCTGTACACGGCTCAGGGCCATTTCGACCAAGCCGCGTGCGCTGTCGATTTCGTGCACGGCGGTCAGGGCCATGACCTGGCCCGGCGGCTTGCTGTGGATCATTGCGGCGTGCTGGGCGGCGGTGAGGGCGCAGACGAGGTACTCGGCAACTTGAACGAGCAGATCTTCAATCTGATGTGGGGCGTCGCCAAGGCTGTTTGGCGGATCTGGAACCATCTTGCGCATATGCATCTCCGGAGTCGGTGGTGCTGCAACAAGCTTGCTGTCAAACAAGGGGGTGGCAGCGGTACGTGGGTTGACAGAGCGAGGACTCCGGGACCCGGCGCACACAAGGTGCCCCACGTACTGCCGCCATAAGGGGTGCACGTGCTCGGAGTAGTATTCGGCCTGTCAAAGCCGGTCGTTGAGTTGGCAACGACGGGTCGAGACTAGGCCGCGAACCGAGCAGCTGCAATGGCTTGAATGGGGAAAAAGTGTGCTTGGGAAATGGACTACAGGGAATCAGGAAAGTCTGATGAAAATCTGTAGGAAGCTGAAAGAAATTGCCAGGAAGTTGGTCTTCGCAATCTTCAGTTCGCTTATTTGCTTCCCTTGATGCAGATGGTGGCGGCCTTGAGTGGCCTGACCATCAGCTTTACTCCTGGAGCAATGTCTTTCAAGGCAAATGCGATTCTTGGGTATGAGCGCTCCAGTTCAAGATCGCCGGGGTCGCTTTGCGACCCTGTCGCGGCACAAGGCCGCTCCTACAGGGGGCGCGGTAGCTTGTAGGAAGGGGTGATCTGTGCGAACCACGCCAACCTGTAACGTTTTAGCAAGTAGATAAATACGCTTAGTTGCCGTGGCGACAACTTGTTAGTTGACCCCCGTCAACTAGTGCAACTGTACTAACGCCTTTCGCTCACACCCCCTTTTCCCGTATGATCCGCGCGCCATCAGTTTGATGGTGGATCATGGACTAAAGGATTTTTATGAAAAAGCTGATCAAAGCTACTGTCGCTGTTGCTGTCGTTTCGGGCGTTGCCCTGCTGTCCGGCTGCACCGGCCAGGTCTACAACCAGCCTAAGAACTGCTCGTACGACTACCTGTTCCACCCATCGGTTTCCATCTCCAAGATCATCGGCGGCTGCGGCCCGATCGATAAACTGCCTCAGCAGCAGTAATCTTGGAAATACCCTGATTGGGTCGTTCACGGCCTGATCCAAGACCCCCGGCCATGGATGTGGCCGGGGGTTTTTGTTTTTGGGGGGCGTGGTGGCTTGTCGCGTGGCAACCTGTCGTCTTGACGCCCCGGCGCGCGTTTGTTTGTGCTGGCAATTCGGTTACAATCCGTAAATCGTTTCAGCCTTGTCGGTCAATCCGACCAAAGGCTGGCGCGTCCAATGTCTCTCTGGCTGCTGAACAATGATCACAACAAGCCTGCGCTGAAGAACATGGAATACCTGGGCCAGCCACAGGCCCACCCTCCGTTCTACTGACTGGAATCGATCAATGTTCAAGAAAGCTGGCAAGACCTTGCTGGGTCTGGCAGTCGCGGCGAGCTTCATGCAAGCGCACGCCGAAGACACCAAGAAAGTCGACGTGCTGCTGGTTGGCGGCGGCATCATGAGTTCCACCCTGGCGGTCTGGCTCAACGAGCTGGAACCGAGCTGGTCGATGGAAATGGTCGAGCGCATGGACGGCGTCGCCGAAGAAAGCTCCAACGGCTGGAACAACGCCGGTACCGGCCACTCCGCGCTGGCCGAGCTGAACTACACCCCGATGGACAAAGATGGCAAGGTCAACATCACCAAGGCCATCGAGATCAACGAGTCGTTCCAGATCTCCCGTCAGTTCTGGGCCTGGCAGGTACGCCAGGGCGTGCTGAAGAACCCGCACTCGTTCATCAACACCACCCCGCACATGAGCTTCGTCTGGGGCGATGACAACATCAAGTTCCTGAAGCAGCGCTACGACGCCCTGCAGGCCAGTCCGCTGTTCCGTTCGATGCAGTACTCGGAAGACCACGCGCAGATCGCCAAGTGGGTCCCGCTGATGATGGAAGGCCGCGACGCAAGCCAGAAGCTGGCCGTGACCTGGAGCCCGATCGGCACCGACGTCAACTTCGGTGAGATCACCCGTCAGTTCGTCGGTCACCTGAAGACCAAAGAAAACTTCGACCTGAAGCTGTCCAGCGAAGTGCAGGACATCACCCGCAACGAAGACGGCTCCTGGCACGTCGAGTACAAAAACCTGAAGGATGGCACCGAGCACGCCACCGACGCCAAGTTCCTGTTCATCGGTGCCGGCGGCGGCGCGCTGAAGCTGCTGCAGAAGTCGGGCATTCCGGAAGCCAAGGAATACGCAGGCTTCCCGGTGGGCGGCTCGTTCCTGGTGACCGAGAACCCGACCGTTGCCATGCAGCACATGGCCAAGGCCTACGGCATCGCCTCGACCGGCGCGCCACCCATGTCGGTTCCGCACCTGGACACCCGCGTGCTGGACGGCAAGCGCGTGATCCTGTTCGGGCCATTCGCCACCTTCTCGACCAAGTTCCTGAAGAACGGCTCGTACCTGGACCTGCTGAGCAGCACCACCACCCACAACGTCTGGCCGATGGCCCGCGTTGGCATCGATCAGTACCCGCTGGTCGAGTACCTCGCCGGCCAGCTGATGCAGTCCGACGACGACCGTTTCGCCGCCCTGCAGACCTACTTCCCGAACGCCAAGAAGGAAGACTGGAAACTGTGGCAGGCCGGTCAGCGCGTGCAGATCATCAAGCGTGATGCCGACAAGGGCGGCGTGCTGAAGCTGGGCACCGAGGTCGTGGCTTCCGAAGACCGCACCATCGCCGGCCTGCTGGGCGCCTCGCCAGGTGCCTCGACCGCCGCGCCGATCATGCTCAACGTGCTGGAAACCGTGTTCAAGGAGAAGGTCGCTACCCCTGAGTGGCAGGCCAAGATCAAGGAGATCGTCCCGAGCTACGGTACCAAGCTGAACGATTCGGCTGCCGCCACCCAGAAAGAGTGGGACTACACCGCCGAAGTCCTGCAGCTGGAGAAGCCGCCGGTGATCGACCAGAGCGTCAAGACCAGCGTGGCGCCAGCCGCACCGGTCGAGAGCAAGCCTGCGAACGACATGGCGCTGTAAGGCCCCTGCTTGCCGGGCTTGCCCGGCAACACCAACCACGAGGATCGCCCCTGGCGGCCTCGTGGTTTTTTTGTGCCTGGATTCAGGGGCTCAGCGCTGCTCGAGAATACTGCCCAGCAACCCCGGGAAGCGGCTTTCGAGTTCTTCGCTGCGCAGCGAATTCATGTGCGTGGTGCCGACGTTGCGGGTGTGCACCAGCCCGGAATCGCGCAATACGCGAAAGTGATGGGACATGCTCGACTTGGGCCGGCCGCCGTCCAGCTCGCCGCAGCTGGCTTCGGCGACACCGGCCAGGCGACGGACGATTTCCATGCGCACAGGGTCGCTCAGGGCGTAGAGCAGGCGCTCCAGCGTCAGGTCTTCGGGGTTGGGGTGGGTATAGGCTCGCATGGACGACATGATAACGGGGGTTTCACAAATTGCCATAGTTCGAATATGATCGAACAATCGTATCCACCCTGTCCTTGGAGTTACCTCATGGCCGCCTTGTTCGAACCCTACACCCTCAAAGACGTCACCCTGCGCAACCGCATCGCCATTCCGCCGATGTGCCAGTACATGGCCGTGGATGGCCTGATCAATGACTGGCACCAGGTGCATTACGCGGGCCTGGCCCGTGGTGGCGCCGGCCTGGTGGTGGTCGAGGCCACCGCGGTGTCGCCGGAAGGGCGCATCACCCCCGGCTGCGCCGGCATCTGGAACGACGTCCAGGCCCAGGCCTTCGTGCCGGTGGTCAAGGCGATAAAGGCCGCCGGTTCCGTGCCGGGGATCCAGATCGCCCACGCCGGGCGCAAGGCCAGTGCCAACCGTCCCTGGGAAGGTGACGACCATATCGCCGCCGACGATGCCCGTGGCTGGGACACCATCGCCCCGTCCGCTATCGCCTTCGGCGGCCACCTGCCGAAAGTGCCCAAGGCCATGAGCCTGGACGATATCGCCCGGGTCAAGCAGGACTTCGTCGATGCCGCGCGCCGTGCCCGCGATGCCGGCTTCGAGTGGATCGAGCTGCACTTCGCCCATGGTTACCTGGGCCAGAGCTTCTTCTCCGAGCACTCCAACCAGCGTACCGACGCCTATGGCGGCAGCTTCGACAACCGTACGCGCTTCCTGCTGGAAACCCTGGCCGCGGTACGTGAGGTGTGGCCGGAGAACCTGCCGCTGACCGCTCGCTTTGGCGTGGTGGAATACGATGGCCGTGACGAGCAGACCCTGCAGGAGTCCATCGATCTGGCCCGTCGCTTCAAGGCTGGCGGCCTCGATCTGCTGAGCGTCAGCGTCGGCTTCACCATTCCCCAGACCAACATCCCGTGGGGCCCGGCGTTCCTGGGGCCGATCGCCGAGCGGGTGCGCCGCGAGGCGAAGCTGCCGGTGACTTCGGCCTGGGGCTTTGGCACGCCGGAGCTGGCCGAGGGCGCGTTGCAGGCCAACCAGCTCGACCTGGTGTCGGTGGGGCGTGCGCACCTGGCTGATCCGCACTGGCCGTATGCCGCTGCCAAGGCACTGGGTGTGGACAAGGCGGCGTGGACGCTGCCGGCGCCTTATGCGCATTGGCTTGAGCGTTATCGCTGAGTGAGGCTGGGGCCGCTTTGCGGCCCTTTCGCGACACAAGGCCGCTCCCACAGGGAACGCGCGGGCCTTGCACCGCGAAAGGGGCGCAAGGCCCCGGCAATCTCAGAAACGATCCAACTTGTATGCTTGTTCCACTTCGGCCCCGGCAGCCAGCCGTCCCACCCACTCCGCCGTCACCGCCGCCTGGGTCAACCCCAGGTGCTGGTGTCCGAAGGCCAGCAGCACCTTGCCATCGGCCACTCGGTCGATCACCGGAAGCGAATCCGGCAACGAAGGCCGGAACCCCATCCACGGCGTCGCCCCCTCGGCATCCAGCTCACGCCGGAACAAGCCCTTGCTCAACCGATGCAGTTGCCACGCCCGCTGCATGCTAGGCGGCGCCTCGAGCCCGGCGAATTCCACCGTGCCGGCCAGGCGCAGGCCGTCGGCCATGGGCGTCATGATGAACTTGCGCTCCAGCGAGGTGACGGCGAATGGCAGGCGCTGGTGCTCCGCCGGCAGCATCAGGTGGTAGCCGCGCTCGGTATCCAAAGGCACCTGCCGACCGGTCAGGGCGGCCGTGAGCCTGGCCGAATGTGCCCCGGCACTGATCAACACCTGGCGGGCCTCGAGGGTGCCCTGGTCGCTGGCAAGGGTGATGCCCTGGCCATGCACCCGGCCGCCATCGACCTCGGCGCGCAGGAAGCGCACGCCGCTGGCCCTGGCGGCGCTGAACAGGTCGCAGACCACCTGGTAGGGGTCGAGGAAGTGACCGGTGCGTGGGAAAAACAGGCCGCCCAGGATCGACGGGCTTAACTGTGGCGCCGCTTCGCTCACTGCTTCTGCCGACCACAGGTCCACGGGCACGGCCTGTGCCTGCAGGCGGGCGCGCAATGCCGCGAGCGCCTGGCGCGATTCGTGGCGTTCGAACACCAGCAGCGAACCGTCTTCCTTGAGCAGGTGGCTGCGGTCGATGGATGCGAGCAGCCGTTGCCAGGCGCCGAGGCTGCTTTCGTTTAGCACACGAAGGCCTGCGACGCTGCGCTGGAATGGCGCCGATCGCAGGTTGAGCAGCAGGCGGGTGAACCAGGGCAGGGCCCGTGGCAGGTACTTCCAGTCCAGGCGCAGCGGGCCCATCGGGTCCAGCAGCATGGCCGGCAGGCGCTTGAGAATCGACAGGTCGGCGATGGGAAACACCTGCTCGGTGGCCAGGTGCCCGGCATTGCCGTACGAAGCGCCGTGGCCCGGCGCCTGGCGATCGATCAGCATCACCCGGCGGCCCTGGCGGGCCAGCTGCAGGGCGCAGGCGACGCCGACAATACCGGCGCCGACCACGGCGATGTCCGTGTCAGAGGCGGTCATGGTTCAGCCTTCCCGCCGGCCATCGAGCAAGCGGTGCAGCTGCAGCGGGTTGCCCTGTTGCAGCGCATCGGGCAACAGTGCATCGGGGAAGTCCTGATAGCACACCGGGCGCAGGAAACGCAGGATCGCCGCGGTGCCTACCGAGGTGCCGCGGGTGTCGGAGGTGGCCGGGAACGGGCCGCCGTGGACCATCGCGTCGCAGACCTCGACCCCGGTCGGCCAGCCGTTAACCAGGATCCGCCCGGCTTTGCGTTCGAGGGTGGGTAGCAGATGGCGGGCGCAGTCGAGGTCGGCGGCGTCCAGGTGCAGGGTGGCGGTCAGCTGCCCTTCCAGGTGTTCGGCGATCTGGCGGATCTGCTCGTCGTTGTCGCAAGCGACCACCAGCGAGGCGGCGCCGAACACTTCGGCCTGCAGTGCCGGATCGGCAAGAAACGCCTGGGCCGAGGTCACGAACAGGTGCGCCTGGCACTGGTTCGGGCCTTGATGGGGCTGGCCGCTGGCGATCTGGCGGGCATTGCGGTTCTCACCCAGTGCGGCGACGCCGTTGGCATAGGCACTGGCAATGCCGGGGGTGAGCATGGTCTGCGCCGCGGCTTGCCGGACTTGCTCGGCGGCGGCATTGATGAAGCGTTCGAGGGCCGGCCCCTGACGGGCGATCAGCAGCCCGGGGTTGGTACAGAACTGGCCGGCGCCCTGGGTCAGCGAAGCGACGAAGGTTTGGGCCAGCGGTTCCGCTCGGGCCTGCAGGGCGGCTTCGAAGAGGAACACCGGGTTGATCGAACTCATCTCGGCATAGACAGGGATTGGCTCGGGACGTGCCTGGGCGGCCTGGCACAAGGCGAGGCCGCCGCTGCGCGAGCCGGTGAAGCCGACGGCCTTGATGCGTGGGTCGCTGACCAGACCGATACCGACCTCACGGCCGGCGCCGTACAGCAGCGAGAACACGCCTTCGGGCAGCTCGCACTGCGCGACCGCCCGGGCCACGGCCTGGCCGACCAGTTCGCTGGTGCCGGGGTGGGCGCCATGGGCCTTGACCACCACCGGGCAACCGGCGGCCAGTGCCGAGGCGGTGTCGCCGCCGGCCACCGAGAAGGCCAGCGGGAAATTGCTGGCGCCGAACACTGCCACCGGGCCCAGGGCAACCTGTCTTTGGCGCAGGTCGGGACGTGGCAGTGGCTGGCGCTCGGGCAGGGCGTTGTCCACCCGTACATCCAGCCATTCACCGGCCCGCACCACGCGGGCGAAGGTGCGCAGTTGCGCGCAGGTGCGGCCGCGCTCGCCCAGCAGACGCGCCTTGGGCAGGCCGGTCTCGGCGTTGGCGCGGTCGATCAGGGCATCGCCCAGGGCTTCGATCTGCTCGGCGATGGTTTCGAGAAAGTGGGCGCGTTGTTCGAGGGTAGTTTCGCGGTAAATATCGAATGCCGCCCAGGCCAGGGCGCAGGCCTGGGTTACCTGTTCGGCGCTGGCGCCGGCGTAGGGTGGGTCGAGCGGGGTGTCGGTGGCCGGGTTGATGGCATGGATCGCGGCCTGGGTGCCTGTGACGGCGCGCTGGCCGATCAGTAGATTGCCGGTGAGGGTCATGGGGCGTCCTGGAGAATCTGGGTGAGGTCTGGACCTGTTGGGGGCGCTGTGCGCCCCTTTCGCGACACAAGGCCGCTCCCACAGGGATTGCGGTGATCAGGCGATGTTCTGCTCGGCCGACCAGCTGGCGTACCAGGTGCGGAACAGCGTGTACTGCTGTTCGGCGTAGTGGCGCTGGGCGTCGGTGAGGGCGTCGGTTTCGTTGAAGTGCAGGCG
This sequence comes from Pseudomonas sp. BW16M2, assembly GCF_014268865.1. Classification (NCBI taxonomy): domain Bacteria; kingdom Pseudomonadati; phylum Pseudomonadota; class Gammaproteobacteria; order Pseudomonadales; family Pseudomonadaceae; genus Pseudomonas; species Pseudomonas sp. BW16M2. Next base: position 48,122 of record NZ_JABWRI010000033.1, read on the forward strand.
GTACTCGGTGTCGCCGTTGAGCACCATCAGGTGCTTGTAGTACAGCACCAGGTCGCAGCCTTCATCGAACGACGACAGCACCGCCAGCGCCGACTCCAGCTCCCGGGCCTGGCGTCGGGCCTTGGCATCGCCCTTGGCGGCACGCTTGCTCAGGCTGACCAGTTGCAGCACTTCGCGGGGCAGCGCGTTGCCGATGCCGGTGATGGCGCCGGTGGCGTTGCAGTTGACGAAACCGTGCACCACTTGCGTGTCGACGCCGACCATCAGGGTCACGTCATCGTCCTGGGAGGTGATGTGCTCGGCGGCGTAGCGCAGGTCGGCGGCGCCGCCGAATTCCTTGAAGCCGATCAGGTTGGGGTACTCGCGACGCAGGGCGAAGAACAGGTCGGCGCGGGTGGCGAAACCGTAGTAGGGGCTGTTGTAGATCACCGCCGGCAGCTTCGGCGCGGCGGCGAGGATCGCCGAGAAGTGGTGTTGCTGGGCGGTCAGCGAGGCGCCGCGGGACAGCACCCGGGGGATGACCATCAGGCCGGCGGCGCCGACCTTGGCGGCGTGGGCCGCGTGGGATACCGCTTCGCGGGTGTTCACCGCGCCGGTGCCGACGATGGTCGGGATGCCGGCGGCGACCAGGCGCGCCACGCCTTCCTGGCGTTCGGCCTCGGTCAGTAGTGGCCAGTCGCCCATCGAGCCGCAGTACACCACCGCGCTCATGCCGGCGTCGATCAGTTCGCGGCCCTTGCGCACCAGCGCGTCGAAGTCCGGCTTGCGCTCGGCGGTGCAGGGGGTCATCAGGGCGGGCATGGTGCCGGTGAAGATGTTGTCGGTCATTGTTGTCACTCCTGGCGGTATTCAGTGGGAAATGAACGGGGTCAGATGCCCCAGGCGAACGGATCCTGCTCATCGATCAGCAGGGTGCTGTCGGCGGTCATGTGGGCGCGGCCGGTGATGAACGGGCGAATGCGTTCACCGTCGCGTTCGTAGCGGCCGTGGAACTGGCTGCCGGTGATGCTGGCCTGGACCCAGGTCTGGCCTTCGGCGAGCTTGCCGTCGGCGGCCAGGCACGCCAGCTTGGCGCTGGTACCGGTGCCGCAGGGCGAACGGTCGTAGGCCTTGCCGGGGCACATGACGAAGTTGCGACTGTCGGCGTTGGCGTCGTCGCCAAACAGCTCGACATGGTCGATCGGGGCGCCGTGTTCGCCGGTGATACCCTGGGCCTCGAGGGCCTTGAGCAGGGCCCAGGTGTAGTCGGTGAGGATTTCGCGGTTGTCCAGTTCGATGCGCTGGCCGTGGTCGGAAACCAGGAAGAACCAGTTGCCGCCCCAGGCGATATCGCCGCGCACCGGGCCATGGCCCGGCACGTCCACCGCCACCTGCCGGCGGTAGCGATAGGACGGCACGTTGCCGACGGTGACGGCGCCGTCGTCATGCAGGGTGGCGCTGACCTGGCCGACCGGTGTGTCGATCTTGTGCACGCCCGGTTCGATCAGGCCCAGGTGGCGCAGCGAGGCGACCAGGCCGATGGTGCCGTGGCCGCACATGTTCAGGTAGCCGGCGTTGTTGAAGAAGATCACCCCGCAGGTGGCATCCGCAGAGACCGGCGGGCAGTACAGCGCGCCCACCAGCACATCGTTGCCGCGTGGCTCCAGCAGGCAGGCGCGGCGCCAGTGGTCGTGCAGCTCGCGAAGTTCGTCGCGCTGTTCGGCCATGCTGCGGCCGTGCAGGGGTGGGAAACCCTTCATCACCAGGCGGGTCGGTTCGCCGCCGGTGTGGGAGTCGATTACATGAACCTGTTTCATCAGCGTGTCCATTCGGTAGTGGGTCAGGAGGCGACGGCGGCGGGGTGCTGGCCGGCATGGGGTTCGCTGCCGGCTTCGCTTTCATCGTCGCCATCGAGCCGCACTAGCCGGGCCGGCACGCCGGTGGCCGCGCCCCAGTAGTAGATGCCCAGGGCACAGGCGGCGACGATCACGGTGTCCAGCGGATGGCCGATCACACCCAGGCCGCCGAAGCTGCCCAGCCAGGAGAGGAAAATGGTCACGGCGTAGAAGCCGATCAGCCAGGCCGATGAGCGCACCTGCTGGCCCAGCGACAGGTGTTCGGTGGGCACGAAGCGGCGGCACAGCAGGTACAGCACGAACATCACGATCTGCAGCGCCAGCAGCCAGGACACGGTGTTCCAGCCCGACCAGTAGACGATCAGCGCGGCGATGATGAACGACAGCGGGCCGAGCACGCCCATGCCCTTGACCCGGAACGGCCGGGCCATGTCGGGGGCGCTGCGGCGCAGGGCGGCGACCGACACCGGGGCCACCGCGTAGCTCAGCACCAGGGCGGCGGACACCACGTTGATCAGTGCTTCCCAGGACGGGAACGGCAGGGTCCAGAACACTGCCAGGCCGAAGGTCAGCCACAATGCGGGGCGCGGGATGCCGGACTGCTCGTCGATGCGGGTGAAGTACTTGAAGAAGGTGCCGGTCTGCGCCCAGCCATAGATCACCCGTGGGGTGGCGTTCATGTAGATGTTGCCGCAGCCGCTGGGCGAGATCACCGCGTCGGCCACCACCAGGTAGGCCAGCCAGCCGACGCCCAGGGCCAGGGCGATGTCACGGTAGGGCAGGGCCAGTTCCTTGGTCACCCCGGCCCAGCCGTTGGCAATCATTTCGGTCGGCACGCTGCCGAGGAACGCCAGTTGCAGCAGGGCATAGATCGCGGTGGACAGCAGCACTGAGAGAATCAGCGCGATAGGGATGGTGCGCTGCGGGTTCTTCACCTCGCTGGCCACCGAGATGATCGGCGTGAGCCCCAGGTAGGCGAAGATGATGCCGCCGGCCGACACCGCCATTTCCACGCCGGACAGGCCGAACGGCGCAAAGCCCTGGACCTCGAAGTTCTCCGGCTTGAAGAAGGTGAACAGCACGCCGATCACCAGCAGCGGCACGATGAACTTGAACACGCTGACCAGGTTGTTGGCCTTGGCGAAGGTCTTCACGCTGCGGTAGTTGAGCAGGAAGAACAACCCGAGCAGGGCGAACTGCACCAGCCAGCCGAGCACCGTCGGGTCGCTGGAGCCGGCCTTGGTCAAGGACGGGAACCAGGCCGCGGCGTACTGGCGCGAGGCGACTACCTCGATGGCGATCAGGCTGGAGAAGGCGATCAGGGTGATGAAACCCATCAGGTAGCCTAGCAGCGGGCCATGGGAGTACACCGGGTAGCGCACCACGCCACCGGCCCGCGGCAGGGCGGCGCCGAGCTCGCAGTAGACGATGCCCAGCAGCAGCACGGCGAAACCGCCGAGGAACCAGGAGAGGATACCTGCCGGCCCGGCGATGGCCGAGACGTGGCTGGCGGCGAACAGCCAGCCGGAGCCGAAGATCGCGCCGAGGCCGATGAAGGTGAGGTCGAGCAATGACAGCTGTTTCTTGAATTTGCCTGACATGGGTGCGCCTTTTTGTAGGTTTTGGATAGGCAGGTCTGATGTCACGTGGTGCGGCTTTTTACGGCCGCGCTCTTGTTGGTTTGGGCGGCTTGCGTGGGGCATAGAGTGGACGGGAACGGGGCGGGGTTCTTGATGGTTTTCTGCAAGGTGGATGACGAAATCGGCACAGTTTCAAAAATGAGTGGCGGCTTTGCAGGCCGGCTAGGTAGGCTGCAGGGCTTGCTGTATAAGGGCTTTAGAGGTTTATGGGCAGTGATTGCCCCGCGAAAGGGCCGTCAGCCTCGATGAAGAGCGTGCAGATGACACAAGACTCCCTGGCAACCCTGTACCAGTCCCTCGACCAGCACCGCCCCGCCACCCTGGAGGCCCTGCTGGCCGGTGTGTCGCTATTGCTGCCGATCCTCGACGCCATCCCCAACGCCGCGATCTTCATCAAAGACCCCGCCGCCCGCTACGTGCTGGCCAACACCACCCTGGTCCAGCGCTGCGGCCTCAAGCGCCTGCAGCCGCTGCTGGGCAAGACCAGCGCCGAAGTCTTCCCGGCCCAGCTGGGCCCTGGCTACACCGAGCAGGACCGCCGAGTGCTGAAGGACGGCCTGGTGCTGGAGGATCAGCTCGAACTGCACCTGTACGGCAGCCGCGAACCGGGCTGGTGCCTGACCCACAAGCGCCCGTTGCGCAACCCGGCCGGGGAGATCATCGGTTTGGTCGGCATCTCGGTGGACGTGCAGTCAGCCGCCGACACCCACCCTGCCTACCAGCGCCTGGCCGCCGTGGACGAACACATCCGCGCACATTTCCAGCAGCCGATCAGCATGGCCGAGCTGACCCGCATCGCCGGGATTTCCGTGGCGCAACTGGAGCGCTACTGCAAGCGCGTATTCCACCTCACGCCACGGCAGATGATCCACAAGGCGCGCCTGGAGCACGCCCATCGCCTGCTGCATTCGGACCTGCCGATCACCGAGGTGGCGTTGCAGTGCGGCTACACCGACCACAGCGCTTTCAGCCGGCAGTTCAAGCAACTGACGGGGTTTACCCCGCGGCAGTACCGGCAGGCGACGTGCATATAGCGACGTGAGTAATTATGTTTAATTGCATTGATTTGTTATGCATTGATGCATATTGTGTGTGCAAGCGGCCCGCTTTGGGCCGTTCTCAGACACATTTGATACAGGACGATCATGATGATGACTCAATACGCTGCCCAGAATTCGCTGCCGTTTTCGGGACTCCCTACCACCAATGGCGTTACCCAATACTTCCGGGCCATCAGCACCAATCCAGGGGAGGCGACCTACGCCCCTGATGGTCTGCCATCCGCGCCGATCTATGGCCTGGGTGGCAAGCTTCTGCAAGGCAATGAAATCGTGGCCGGAGGCAATGTGACACTGATGTCCTACCTAGGCCCGCTGCTCAATGAGGGGGCGCTGTGCTGGATTCTGTTGAGCTGTGACGGAGGTACTCAGCAAGTGGCCGATGCCGTTCACAGCCAGCAGGCGGTGACGCTCGGTCAATTGATCGGGTTTTCGGGTGTAGCACCGGGTGATATCAAATACACGGCTGCCAACACTGTTCCGGTGGGTTGGCTCAAAGCCGATGGATTGCTGGTTTCACGCGCTGAATACCCAGCGCTTTTCACCGCCATTGGCACAACCTACGGTGAAGGCGATGGCCTGACCACTTTTAAGCTTCCCGATCTACGCGGTGAGTTCATTCGTGGTCATGACGATGGCCGAGGCGTAGACCAGGGGCGAGCGCTTGGTTCCTGGCAGAAAGGTAGCATTTATGCCTATGACACCACGCTGAGCAAACCGGATGGTGTGTGGAGTGCGTCTTCAAGCCAGAGCAATGGCCCAGCCTCTCAGGTGGTCATGGGCGTTGATGCATACGATACCGGTGACTATGCATCGGTTGCTATTGGTGGTGTAGGTCTTTCGGTTACTTATGCATTGCCGGGTTTGTACGGGGAACGTGGTTACTCTGGCGTCACGCGTCCCCGCAATGTGGCGATGCTGGCGCTAATCAAGTACTGATAATTAGCGCTGGGCAAACAGCGCTCGCGCCTCGTCAAAGCACTGCTCGGCAATCGCCGAACGTGGCTCGCTGCGGCGCAGCAGCAGGCCGACCGGGCTGTGGATGCTGGCTTCCTGCACCGGGATGATGCGCATGTGCTTGCTGAGGTCTTCCAGGCCGCAGTCCAACGGCATGATGGCGCAGCACACGCCGGTGTTGATCGCCTGGATCAGCTGGAAAGTCGAGTCGCTCTCGAGCACGGCATTGGGCGCAAGGCCACGGCTGCGCAAGCTCAGGTCGAGGGACTGTCGGTAGTGCATGCCTTTGCTCAGCAGGCCCAGCGGCAGCTCGCCGAGGTCTTCCCAGCGCAGGCTGTCGGCCTCGAACTGGAAGTGCCGGGTGTCGTGCAGCAGGCCCATGGTGGTGGTGCTCAGCTCGATCACTTCGAAGAAGCTGGTGTTGACCTGGTCGAGGTAGCAGATGCCCAGGTCGAGCTGGTTGCGGCTCAGGCCGTCGATCACCTGCTCGGAGCTCAGCGACGACAGCTGGAAGTGCAGCTCGGGGTACTTCTCGCGCAGGGGCATCAGCAGTTGCATGGGGTTGAAGCTGGCCAGCGGCACGGTGCCCAGGCGCAGGCTGCCAACCACTTGGCCCCGGCAGCTGGCGGCCTCGGCCTGCAGGCCGTCATGGGCGGCGAGCAGCGTGCGGGCCCAGGCCAGGATGCGCTCGCCGGCTTCGGTGAAGCCTTCGAAGCGCTGGCCGCGCTTGACCAGCACCAGGTCCAGTTCGTCCTCGAGGTTGCGCAGGCGCATGGACAGGGTCGGCTGGGTGATGTGGCACAGCGCCGCGGCCTGGCCGAAGTGGCGGGTCTGGTCGAGGGCGATGAGGAACTTGAGCTGTTTGATGTCCATGGTGCGGCCTGGGGTTGCGGGGTGGGTAGACCTTAACCAAGAGTGAAGCACCTGGCTAATCCTTGATGAACATTTCACCGACCCGGAAGTGGGGTCGATAGCGGCGATAGAATCCGTCGATCACCCGGTACGTCCTATCGATTGGACGCTGCCGGGGCTTGTCTCTAACGTGGCCGCGAAGCCAATCCTGGAGCAAAGGTCATGAGCGTTAAACCGGACGCGGTGTTCGTACCGCTGAACATCGCGGTGCTGACTGTCAGCGACACCCGTACCTACGACACCGATACCTCCGGCGAGCTGCTGGCCAGCCGCGCCGTCGGTGTGGGCCACCGCCTGGTGGCGCGGGAGCTGCTCAAGGACGACCTGTACAAGATCCGCGCCCAGGTCGCCACCTGGATCGCCGACGACCAAGTGCAGGTGGTGCTGATCACCGGCGGTACCGGCTTCACCGGGCGCGACAGCACGCCGGAGGCGGTCGACTGCCTGCTGGACAAGCGCATCGACGGGTTTGGCGAGCTGTTCCGCGCCCTGTCGATCCTCGATATCGGCACCTCGACCGTGCAGAGCCGGGCCCTGGCCGGCATGGCCAACGGCACCCTGGTGTGCTGCCTGCCGGGCTCGACCGGCGCCTGCCGCACGGCCTGGGAAGGCATCCTGGCCGAGCAGCTGGATGCGCGGCACCGGCCGTGCAACTTTGTCGCGCACCTGAAGCCAATCGGGGCCTGCGAAAGCCGAGGCTAGTGCTTTCCTGTACCGACTATTCAGCTCAGCACATGATCCACCGGCACCAACGCCGGTGGCAGCGGCTCATGCCCCAGCGCCGCCAGGACATCGCGCTCGATGGTGCGCACCAGCGCATCGGTCGGCAGATCGTTCTCGTCCCGGCCGAACGGGTCCTCCAGTTCGTTGCCGATCGCATCCAGGCCGAAGAACGTGTAGCTGACGATGGTGGTGAACAACGGTGCCAGCCAGCCCAGCGGTTCTGCCAGGGCGAACGGTAGCAGCAGGCAGAAGATGTAGATGGTGCGGTGCAGCAGCAGGGTGTAGGGGAACGGCAGCGGCGTGCCCTTGATCCGCTCGCAGGTGGCTTGCACGTCCGACAGGCCGGCCAGGCGCTGCTCCAGGAGGGTGTAGCGGAACTCGCTGATCGCGCCGTCCTTCGCCAACCGTGAGCATTGGGCACCGATATCGCGCAGGATGCCATCGCACACGTTGTGCGCGGTGATCGGCGCGCCCTCGGCCAGCCAGGTGCGTGCCAGGGGCAGTTCGTCTTCGTTGCGCAGTCGGGCATTCAGGGCATGGGCGAAGCCGCACAGGCCGCGCAGCATCTGCGCGCGCAACTGCTGGTCCTCGATCGCCACGCTTTCACGCACGAACGAGCGCACCTCGATGATCATCCGCCCCCAGGCCTTGCGGCCCTCCCACCAGCGGTCGTAGCAGGCGTTGTTGCGAAAGCTCATGAAGATCGACAGCGACAGCCCCAGCAGGGTGAAGGGCGTGGCGCTGACCGGGTAGAACAGCGCCGGGTAGTGCCGCTCGATCAGCACGATCAGCGCCGCCAGTAAGGTCACCGCCAGGCAGCGCAAGGCGATGCGCTGGACGATCGAGCCCTTGAGGGTGAACAGCACGCGCAGCAGGTCAGGGCGTGAGTGGACGATCAAGACGGTTCCAGAGGCGGCCGATCAGCCGCCGGTCATGTTCATGAAGCGCAGGATCTGCACCTCGCCGCCCACTTCGAAGTGGTGGCGGTAGGGCTTGAGCTGCATGGCGTCGCGCAGGGTCTTTTCCAGGCGGGCGCTGTCGCCGGGGTGCTGGCGCAGGACCTGCTTGAGGTCCACCGAGTGCTCGTTGCCCAGGCACAGCAGCAGGCGGCCTTCGACGGTCAGGCGCACGCGGTTGCAGGTGGCGCAGAAGTTGTGGCTGTGCGGCGAGATGAAGCCGACCCGGGTATCGGGCGCTTCGGCCAGGCGCCAGTAGCGCGCCGGGCCCTGGGAGGATTCGGCCGACTCGACCAGGGTGAAGTGCTCGGCCAGGCGGGCGCGCACGTCGTCGCTGGAGCAGAAGGACTCGCCGCGCTCGTGCTCGCTGATGACGCCCAGGGGCATTTCTTCGATGAAGGAGATGTCCAGCTCGCGGTCGATGGCGAAGCGCACCAGGTCGACGATTTCGTGGTCGTTGCGGCCCTTGAGCACCACCGCGTTGAGCTTGGTGCGGCGAAAGCCCGCGGCGCGCGCTGCGTCGATCCCCGCGATTACCTGCTTGAGGTCGCCGGTACGGGTCAGGGCGCGAAAACGCTCGGGGTCAAGGCTGTCGAGGCTGATGTTCAGGCGCGAGACGCCGGCATCGAACAGCGGCTGGGCCAGGCGGCCGAGCTGCGAGCCATTGCTGGTCAGGCACAGTTCGCGCAGGCCGGGCAGGGCGGCGATACGCGCGCACAACCCGACGATGCCCTGGCGCACCAGGGGCTCGCCACCGGTCAGGCGGATCTTGCGGGTGCCCAGGGCGACGAAACGCTCGGCGACCAGGTACAGCTCCTCGAGGCTGAGAATCTGCTGGCGCGGCAGGAACTGCATGTCTTCGGCCATGCAATAGACGCAGCGAAAATCGCAGCGGTCGGTGACCGACATCCGCAGGTAATCGACTTTGCGGTTGAAACCGTCGATCAGGGCCTGGGGGTTGTTTTCCACGTTCGCGCTCGACCTGTGCAGTGGCTGGGGGCGGCGAAAGGCCGCAGACAAGCTTCAAGCTATAACCTGCGCCCAGTGACGTCAAATTGCTTTCCCCGACCGTTCGATCAGTCTCCTCTATCACGGCTGCAGGCCGCGCAGTACAAGGGCTATACCGGGTGATCGAGACGGTTTATCACGCTGTCATTTATTTCGATTGGACGCACTGGGAGCGGCTTCTTAGGCTGGAAAAAACACCGTGCGGAGAAGCGCAGCATGAGCCAGGACGAACACATCAGGGACTACAAGGGGCCGGCCGCCGGCTGGGGCGCGCTCAAGAGCGTGACCAAGAGCTGGCTGGGTAGCGAGAACGCGTTCAAGAACCTGCGGGCCATGCTCAAGACCAACCAGAACGGCGGTTTCGACTGCCCAGGCTGTGCCTGGGGCGAGTCGCCGGAAAGCGACATGGTCAAGTTCTGCGAGAATGGCGCCAAGGCGGTCAACTGGGAGGCCACCGGCCGCTCGGTGGATCCGGCGTTCTTCGCCCGCTACAGCGTCAGCGCCCTGCTCGAGCAGACCGACTACTGGCTCGAATACCAGGGCCGCATCACCCACCCGATGCGTTACGACGCGGCTACCGACCATTACGTCGAAACCAGCTGGGACGAGGCGTTCGCCCTGATCGCCCGGCACCTAAACGGCCTCGAGTCGCCGGACCAGGCCGAGTTCTACACCTCGGGCCGGGCCAGCAACGAGGCGGCGTTCCTCTACCAGCTGTTCGTGCGCGCCTATGGCACCAACAACTTCCCCGACTGCTCGAACATGTGCCACGAGGCCAGTGGCGTCGGCATGGCCGAAACCCTCGGTGTGGGCAAGGGCACCGTGGTGTTCCATGACCTGGAGCTGGCCGATGCGATCTTCGTCATCGGCCAGAACCCTGGCACCAACCACCCGCGCATGCTCGAACCACTGCGCGAGGCGGTCAAGCGCGGCGCCCAGGTGGTCTGCTTCAACCCGCTCAAGGAGCGGGGCCTGGAGCGCTTCCAGCACCCGCAGCACCCGTTCGAGATGCTCAGCAACGGCTCCGAGCCGACCAACACCGCCTACTTCCGCCCGGCGCTGGGCGGCGACATGGCGGCCATGCGCGGGATCGCCAAGTTCCTCCTGCAGTGGGAGCGCGAGGCGCAGCTCAACGACGAGCCTCCCGTGTTCGACCATGCTTTCATTGCCGAGCACACCAGCGGTGTCGAGGATTACCTGGCGCTGGTCGATGCCACGCCGTGGGAACACATCATCGAGCAGTCCGGCCTGAGCAAGGCCGAGATCGAGCTGGCCGCGCGGATGTACCGCAAGGCCGAGCGGGTGATCATGTGCTGGGCCATGGGCGTGACCCAGCACCGCCACTCGGTGCCGACCGTGCAGGAGATCGTCAACCTGCAGCTACTGCGCGGCAACGTCGGCAAGCCCGGCGCCGGCCTGTCGCCGGTGCGCGGCCACAGCAACGTGCAGGGCGACCGCACCATGGGCATCGACGAGAAGCCCAAGGCGGCGCTGCTCGACGCCATCGAGAAACGCTTCCAGTTCAAGGTGCCGCGCAAACATGGCCATAACGCCGTGCTGGCGATCCAGGCCATGGAAGAGGGGCGGGCCAAGGTGTTCGTCGCCCTGGGCGGCAACTTCGCCCAGGCGACTCCGGACACCCCGCGTACCCACGCGGCGCTGCGCAACTGCGAACTGACCGTGCAGATTTCCACCAAGCTCAACCGCTCGCACCTGGTCACCGGGCGCGATGCGTTGATCCTGCCGTGCCTGGGCCGCACCGAGATCGACATCCAGGCCGAAGGGCCGCAGGGCGTCACCGTGGAAGACACCTTCAGCATGGTGCACATCTCCCATGGTCAGCTGAAGCCGCGCTCGCCGCTGCTGCGCTCGGAACCGGCCATCGTCGCCGGCATGGCCAAGGCCACCCTGGGCAACAAGCCGATCGACTGGGACTACGCGATTGCCGACTACGGCCGCATCCGCGGCATGATCGCCGATGTCATCCCGGGCTTCAGCGAGTTCAACGAGCGCCTGCAGCACCCCGGTGGCTTCCACCTGGGCAACAACGCCGCCGAGCGCAACTTCCGCACGGCCACCGGCAAGGCGCGCTTCACCCCCAGCCCGCTGCCGGAGCAACTGGTCAACGCCCAGGTGCTGGCCCGTGGCGACAAGCCCGACCTGATCCTGCAGACCCTGCGTTCCCACGACCAGTACAACACCACGCTGTACGGGCTGGATGACCGCTACCGTGGCGTGTTCGGCCTGCGCGAGGTGGTGTTCGTCAATGAGGCGGACATTCGCCGACTGGGCTTCGAGCCGGGCGAGGAGGTGGACCTGGTGTCGCTCTGGGAGGATGGCCGCGAGCGGCGGGTCTCGGGGTTCCGCCTGGTGGCCTATGACGTGCCGCAAGGGCAGGCGGCGGCCTACTATCCGGAGACCAACCCATTGGTGCCGCTGGAGAGCTATGGCGAGGGGACCTACACACCGACCTCGAAGTTTGTGGCAATCAAGCTGGAGAAGGCCAAGCCTGGTAACCGGATCGAGGCGATCACCACGGCAGTGTAGGAGCGGCCTTGTGCCGCGAAAGGGCTGCGCAGCAGCCCCGACGATCTCGCATGATGCCGAAAACCCAGGGGCGCTACGCGCCCCTTTCGCGGCACAAGGCCGCTCCTACAGAAGAGGGGCGTGCTGTTGCACTTTCAGCGCCCCACCGGATACGCCGTGGTGTACTTCATCTGCTCCATGGCAAAGCTGGAGGTGATGTTCGACAGCCCGTCGGTACTGGTGATCAGCTTCTTGTAGAAGCGGTCGTAGGCGGCGATGTCGCCCACCACCACCCGCAGCATGTAGTCCCAGTCACCGGACATGCGGTACACCTCCATCACTTCCTCGAACGCCGTCACCGTGGCGGCGAACTGCGCCAGCCAGGCGCTGTCGTGGCGCTGGGTCTTGAGCTGGACGAACACCGTCAGGCCCAGGCCCAGGCGCTCGGGGTCGAGCAGCGCCACGCGGCCGCGGATGTAGCCTTCCTCTTCCAGGCGCTTGACCCGCTTCCAGCACGGCGTGGTGGACAGGTTGACCGCCTCGGCCAGGTCCTTGAGGGACAGCGACGCGTCGCGCTGGAGCAGGGTGAGGATGTGCTGGTCGAAACTGTCCATGGTGTCGTCTGGCGGGGTGGAGGAAAGTTTTCCAAGATTAGCCGCATGCTGAGAACGTTGAAACCCTTTCAGGCGCCTCGTCGACAGCAACGTTCTGTTGGCGCCTGGGTCCGGCGGATATGAGATAGTGGCGGTTTTCCATCCTCAGTCAATGGACCCGACCATGTCCGACAAACCGCGCAATTTCGCCACCCGCACCATCCATGCCGGCGAGCAGTCCAGCGTCGCCGACAACGCCATCTTCCCGGCCATCGTCACTTCCAGCTCGTTCATCAAGCGCGGCCTGGACGACAACCCCGAATACGCCTACAGCCGGGTCAGCAACCCGACCCGGCACGCTTATGAAACCTGCGTGGCCGCACTGGAGGAGGGCGTCGGCGCGGTCGCCTGCGCCTCGGGCGTCAGCGCTACCGCCACGGTGCTCGAGCTGCTGTCCAAGGACGCCCATGTGGTGGTGATGAACGGTGTCTACGGCGGCACCTTCCGCCTGCTGGAAGACTACCGTGGACGCACCTCGGGCCTGACCACCACCTATGTCGACCTCAACGACGTCGAGGCCGTGGCCGCAGCGATCCGCCCGGACACGCAACTGATCTGGATCGAGTCGCCGACCAACCCGCTGCTGCACCTGGTGGACATCAAGGCGGTCTGCGACCTGGCCCGCGCCCGTGGGGTGATGACCTGCATCGACAACACCTTCTGCTCGCCCTGGAACCAGCAGCCGATCACCCTCGGCGTGGACCTGGTGATGCATTCGGCGAGCAAGTACATCGGCGGCCACTCCGACCTGACCGGCGGCGTGGTGGTGGCGGCCAATCACGAGCTGCTTGGCCGTTTGCGCAAGATCAGCATGGCGGTCGGCGCGATCCAGGGACCGTTCGACTGCTACCTGGCGCTGCGCGGGCTGAAGACCCTCGACGTGCGCATGGAGCGCCAGAGCGCCAACGCCCTGCGCGTGGCGCAGTTCCTCGAACAGCATCCGCAGGTCGAGCAGGTCTACTACCCGGGGCTGGAAAGCCATCCGCAGCATGCGCTGAGCAAGCGCCAGATGCGCACCGGCGGCGCGGTGGTGGCGCTGCGCATCAAGGGGGATCGGGCTGCGGTCAACCGCCTGGTCGAGGCGCTGTCGATCTTTGTCCTGGCCGATTCGCTGGGCGGGGTGGAGAGCATGATCAACCACTCCTGGAGCATGTCGCACAACTCCCTGAGCCCGGAGCAGAAGGGCGTGATGGGGATCAGCGAGAATCTGGTGCGGTTGTCGATCGGGATCGAGGATTACCGGGATCTGATCGAGGACCTGGATGCGGCGTTGAAGGCGTCCGCGTAACGGCCGCCGACGCTATCGCGGGCTTGCCCCGCGATGGCGTCAGTGAGGGGAATCAGGATTTGGGCGGATGGACGATCCGTTCGATCTTGTCCTTGAGCAGCAGGCGTTCCCTGCGCAGCAGGTTGACGGTGTCGTCGTTGGTGGCGTTGCCCTCGGCGGTCACCACTTCCTTGTCCTTGGCGTTGTATTCCTTGTGCAACTTGTGCAGGTCCTGGTTCTTGTCGATGAGGGCCTGGAACTGGTCGGCGGTCACGTGCAGGTCTGCGAGCAAATCATGCGGAACTGGCATTTCTTCACCTCTCTCAGGGTTGGTAAGCGAGCCTGAACCAAGAGGATAGTCGCCTTTGCCGCATTGCGGGACTGGGTTAGGCTGTCGCCCATCCCAGCGTAACCGGAACCTACGCCATGCCTCACCTGAACCTGGAATACAGCGACAACCTGCGCGAGCTCAACGTCGACGTGCTGCTGCTGCGCCTGAACCACGCCCTGGTCGGCAGCGGCCAGTTCGCCGAAGAGCTGGACATCAAGAGCCGTGCCCAGGCCTTCGCCCAGTACCGGGTCGGTACCGCGCCGGGCGAGCGAGCCTTCGCCCATGTGCGCCTGGCGATCCTCAGCGGGCGCACGCCGCAAGTGAAGCAGCAGCTGTCCAACAGCCTGCTCGAGGTGCTGCGCGAGGCGATCCCCGGCCAACCCGGCCTGGACATCCAGCTGTGCGTCGAGGTTCTGGACATCGATCGCGAGCCGTACGCCAAACTTCGCCTGCCTGGCTGAATGGCAGCTGAATGAAAGTTGTTTAATCGATGAAAGACGTCGACAGACTAATTGTTGGCGTCTTTTTCACAAAAAATTGATGCTAGGCTTTCTAGAGTTCGGCCAACTTCCCAACCTGCCCGTCCGGGCGTGTTGGCCGCTGATGAACTCTTGTTGCGAACGCCATGCTGAAACTCAAATCCCTGCGGACCGAATGGGTCACGTTGCTGGCCAGCCTGTACCTGTTGATCGGCTTCAATGGCTTGCTTTGGCAACACCTGGAGTCCATCGTGCCGCCAGGCCTGGTGGGGCTGTGGCTGAGTCTGGCGTTCGCCGTGCTGATGCTGTTCGCCTTCAATCTCATACTCACCTTGTTGGCGTTTCGTTATGTATTGAAACCGGTATTGATCGTGTTGTTCATCAGCGGCGCAAGTGTCGCTTACTTCATGAATCAGTATGGCGTGCTTATTGATGCCGGCATGTTCCGCAATGTCGCCGAAACCAATGTCGCGGAGGTGCGTGACCTGCTCTCGCTGAAGTTTGCCCTGTATATCCTGCTGCTCGGTATGCTTCCGTCGCTGCTGGTGTGGAAGGCCAGGATCGCCTATCGCCCCTGGCACCGCGAACTGCTGGGCAAGCTGGTGGTCAGCGGAGCCTGCGTCGCGGCCCTGGGTTCGGTGGCGCTGGTCAACTACCAGGGGTTGGCGTCGTTGTTTCGCAATCACCATGAACTGCGCCTGATGCTTACGCCGAGCAATATCGTCGGGGCCTCCATCGGTTATGTCAGCGAACAGGTGGGCAGCGCCACCCGGCCATTTCAGCGCTATGGCGAAGATGCTCGTCGCGATAGCGCCTGGCAGCAGCATGCGCGCAAGTCGCTGACCGTGCTGGTGGTCGGCGAGAGTGCCCGGGCGGACAACTTCGGCCTGCTCGGCTATGCCCGCGACACCACGCCACGACTGGCCAAGGAGCAGGGCCTGCTGAGCTTCACCGACGTCCACTCCTGCGGCACCGAGACCGCCGTGTCGGTGCCCTGCATGTTTTCCGGCATGCCGCGCAAGGACTACGACGCCCGCGTGGCCAAGAACCGCGAGGGCCTGCTCGACATCCTCCAGCGCGCAGGGTTGGCGGTGCAGTGGCGTGACAACCAGTCCGGCTGCAAGGGCACCTGCGACCGGGTGCAGTTCATCGATGTGAGCAACCTCAAGGACCCGGCGCTGTGCGCCAGTGGCGAATGCCATGACGAGATCCTGCTGCAGGGCCTGGCCGAGCTGCTGGACAACCTCGACCAGGATACCGTGCTGGTGCTGCACCAGATGGGCAGCCATGGCCCCGAATACTTCAAGCGCTACCCCGCGGGCAACGAACCCTTCACCCCGGTGTGCCGCAGCAACGCCCTGAACCAGTGCAGCCAGCAGGAGATCGTCAACGGCTACGACAACACCCTGGCCTACACCGACAAGGTGCTGGCCACCCTGATCGATACCTTGCGCAGCCGGCAGGACAAGGTCGACACCGCGATGATCTATCTTTCAGACCATGGTGAGTCGCTGGGCGAGTACAACCTGTTCCTGCACGGCACGCCCTACATGATCGCGCCGGACCAGCAGAAGCATGTGCCGCTGCTGGCCTGGTTCTCCGACAGCTACCGCCAGGACTTCGGCCTGGACACTGATTGCCTGGGCAAGCTGCGCGATGCGCCGCTGTCCCAGGACAACCTGTTCCACTCGATGCTCGGCCTGCTGCAGGTACGCACCGAGGTCTACCAGCGATCGCTGGACATGTTCGCCAGCTGCCGGCCGTGGCTGGCGGCCAAACGCTGAGCGGTCGACCGCCCGGCACCATGGATGGCGCGAGGTTTCACCCCCAGGGGCCGCGCCGTATATACTGCGCGCCAATGTTAGTGGGAGAGCCTCGTGGCCATCGAAATACACTGGATCCGTGACGACCAGACCCTGGCCGAACACTGCCGAAGCTGGCGCGAACAGCCCTTCGTGGCCCTCGACACCGAATTCATGCGGGTCGATACCTTCTACCCCAAGGCCGGCCTGATCCAGATCGGCGTCGGCCAGTGCGCCTACCTCATCGACCCCCTGCTGATCCGCGACTGGCAGCCGCTGGCCGGACTACTCGACGACAGTGGCGTGGTCAAGGTGCTGCATGCCTGCAGCGAAGACCTGGAAGTGCTGCTGCGCCTTACCGGCAAGCTGCCCCAGCCGCTGTTCGACACCCAGTTGGCCGCCGGCTACCTGAACATCGGTTTCTCCATGGGCTATTCGCGCCTGGTGCAGGAGGTGCTGGGGCTCGAGCTGCCCAAGGGCGAGACCCGCTCCGACTGGCTGCAGCGCCCGCTGTCGGACACCCAGGTGAGCTACGCCGCCGAGGACGCCGTGCACCTGGCCGAGCTGTTCGACGCCCTGCGCCCGCGCCTGTCGGATGACAAGTACGCCTGGGTGCTGGAGGACGGCGCCGAGCTGGTCGCCGCGCTGCGCCGCGAAGTCGAGCCCGAAACCCTGTACCGCGACGTCAAGCTGGCCTGGAAACTCGGTCGCCAGCAACTGGCCGTGCTGCGCGAACTGTGCGCCTGGCGCGAGCGCGAGGCGCGCAGCCGCGACGTGCCGCGCAACCGCATCCTCAAGGAGCATTCGCTGTGGCCCATGGCCAGGAGCCAGCCGGACAGCCCGTCGGCGCTGGCGAAAATCGACGAGATGCACCCGCGTACCATCCGCCAGGACGGTGAGCAACTGATCCAGCTGATCAAGCGCGCCGCCAGCCAGCCCCAGGAGCAGTGGCCCGAGCCGCTGCCCGAGCCGCTGCCGATCGAAGCCGCCGGCATCCTCAAGCGCCTGCGCGCCATCGGCCAGGCCGAGGGCGAGCGGCTGGGCATCGCCCCGGAACTGATGCTGCGCAAGAAAGCCCTCGAAGCCCTGCTCAAGAGCGGCTACCCCGACGGCCCCTATCAACTGCCCGATGCGCTACGCGGCTGGCGTCGCGAGCGCATGGGCCAGGCCCTGCTGGACGATCTGGCGGGCGCTGGAGATTCCCGATGAAACGTATCTGCTCGATCTACAAGAGCCCACGCAAGAACGAAATGTACCTCTACGTGCTCAAGGCCGAGGGCCTGGAGCGTGTGCCGGAGGCGCTGCTGCCATTCTTCGGCAAGCCGGTGCATGCTTTCGACCTGGTGCTGACGCCTGAGCGCACACTGGCCCGCGAGGACATCGCCAAAGTGCTGGAGAACCTCGACAAGCAGGGTTACCACCTGCAGATGCCGCCGCCGGATGACGACTACATCGAGCACTTGCCCGAAGAGCTGCTGCGCCGCAACGACCCGGCCTGACCCAGGCGCGGTTCCCTTTCTACCTGCGGCCCGCCTGGCGGGCCGCTTCCGTTGTTTGCCAAGGTTGTGTGTCACATGCGCGTTCTGATCGCTGAACAGGATCATGCCAACTATGCTCGCCTGCTGGGCGAGGCGGCGCCGGACCTGGAGGTCCTGACCAGCGGCGACTCCGCCGAACTGGCACGCCTGGCCCCCGACTGCCCGGTGTGGCTGGGCCAGCCGGACCTGCTGGCCAGCCTGTTGCGCCAGGGCCACAAGCCTCGCTGGATGCAGTCGACCTGGGCCGGGATCACCCCGTTGCTGGCCGACGGTCTGCCACGCGACTACCGCCTGACCCGGGCGGTGGGCATCTTCGGCCAAGTGATGGCCGAGTACATGCTGACCTACATGCTCGGCCATGAGCGCGATGTGCTGTCGCGTCTGGTCAGTCAGGTCGAGCGGCGCTGGGATGACCGCCCGGGGCGGACCCTGGAAGGACGGCGGGTGCTGATCGTCGGTACCGGCGACATCGGCCAGCGGGTGGCCGAGTTCCTCGCGCCGTTCGGCGTCATTCTTCAGGGCGTGGCCAGCAGTGCCCGCGAGCAGGCGCCCTTCGTCGAAGTGGCGGGCCTCGACCAGCTGCCGCGCCTGGTCGGCGAGGCCGACTACGTGCTCAACCTGCTGCCCGATACCCCGGCCACCCACGACCTGTACGATGCGGCGCTGTTCAAGTGCTTCAGGCCCAGCGCGTTGTTCATCAATGCCGGGCGTGGCGTGGCGGTGGTCGATGGCGATCTGGTCGAGGCGCTCAAACAGGGCCATCTGGCTGGCGCGGTGATCGATGTCTGCCGCCAGGAACCGTTGCCCCAGCGCCATCCGTTCTGGACCGCCTGGGGGCTGCTGCTGACCGGGCACAGCTCGGCGCCGACCTCGCCAGCGGCGATGGTGCGGTTGTTCGTCGAGAATGCGCGGGCGTATGCGGCGGAGCAGGCACTGCGGGGCGAGGTGGAATTCGCGAGGGGTTACTGAAAGAGGTTTACCTGATGCAGGCTCATCGCGGGGCAAGCCCGCTCCCACGGGCACCTGTCGCGCGTGGGAGCGGGCATGCCCCGCGATGAGGCGATCACGACCTTAGAGGCTGAACTCACCCTCGGCCGCCAGCTCGCTCAGCGGCCGGCGCGGGCTCGGCACTTCGCGGGCCTGCAGGCCTTCGGCCAGGGTCGCCTTGTCGCCTAGCTTGCCGATCGCCACCATCGCATGCAGCGCGTAACCCTCGGGGATCTTCAGCTCGCTGCGCGCCAGGTCCTGGTCGAAGCCGGCCATGCCGTGGCTGTGCCAGCCGCTGATGCTCGCCTGCAGCGCCAGGTGGCCCCAGGCGGAACCGGTGTCGAAGGTGTGCCACAGCGCAGGTTTCTCCTCATCGGAGCCGGGCGCTGCGAAGGTGGTCTTGGAGATGATCAACACCAGCGCCGAGGCGTGCTGCGCCCAGCTGCGGTTGAACTCGTTGAGGATGCCCAGGTAGCGCTCCCAGTTCGGCGTGTCGCGGCGGGCGTAAAGGAAGCGCCACGGCTGCGAGTTGTAGGCCGACGGCGCCCAGCGTGCGGCCTCGAGGAAGCTCAGCAGGGTTTCCTGGCTGATCGGCTCGGCGGTGAAGGCGCGGGGCGACCAGCGATTGATGAACTGCTCGTTGATGGCATAGTCGGCGATGCGTGGGGTGGCGCTCATGGGTGCTCCTGCAAGGGCGGGGGAAAATACCGCACGCTACTGCGTCCGGTGAGCACTGACAAGCGGTCTGGCGTTGCCGCCGGACTGCCTCTAGACTGGCGCCGCCGCGCGCCGCGGCTTGACGTTGACTGCAGGAAACCGTGTGATGATCGCCGATACCGCGCCCTTCTGGCGGCGCAAGACCCTCGACCAGCTCGATGACAAGGAGTGGGAGTCGCTCTGCGACGGTTGCGGCCTTTGTTGCCTGCAGAAACTCGAGGACGAGGAAGACAACAGCGTCTATTACACGAGCATCGCCTGCAAGCTGCTGGACCTGCAGACCTGCCAGTGCAGCGACTACCCCAATCGCTTCGAACACGTTCCCGACTGCATCCAGCTTACCCCCGGCAAGGCCGACCAGTTCAAGTGGCTGCCGCCCACCTGCGGTTATCGCCTGGTCAGCGAGGGGCAGGACCTGCCGGCTTGGCACCACTTGGTCAGCGGTGATCGCCAGCAGGTGCACGAGCAGCGTATTTCCCGGTCGGGGCGCATGCTCAGCGAGAGCGACGTGGATGAAGACGACTGGGAAGACCATCTGATCTTCCGCGCGGGTTGAGTGTCCGCGGAACAAGGAGCTTTTTATGCGTCGCCCGTTGTTGCTGGTTGTCGGCCTGTTGGCCAGTTCGCAGGTCCTGGCGAAGAAAGTCGACCTCGATTACCAGGTGCGCCTGCTGCCGCAGAGCGGCCAGGCCGAGGTGCGCCTGACCCTGGCCGACGGCAGCGCGGTGCGCAGCCTGGACTTCGACCTGGGCAAGCCCGGTGCCTACAGCGATTTTCTCGCCGATGGCCAGTGGCAGGTGCAGAACGGGCGTGGCGTCTGGCACCCGGCGGCGGGCAAGACCAGCCTCAGCTACCGTGTGCTGCTCGACCAGCAACCCCGCGGCGGCGCCCATGAGGCGCGGATCACGCCGCACTGGGCGCTGTTTCGTGGCGATCAGCTGGTGCCGCCGGCGCGCCTCGACCAGCAGGATGGCACCGAGCTGGTCTCTCGGCTGACCTTCGACCTGCCGACGGGCTGGAAAAGTGTCGAAACCGCCTGGCCACGTATCGGCCGGCAGAAATTTCGCATCGACGATGTATCGCGGCTGTTCGATCGGCCTACCGGCTGGATGCTCGCCGGCAACCTGGGTAGCCGTCGGGCGCGCCTGGGCGACACCGAGGTGACCGTGGCCGCACCGCAAGGCCAGGGCATGCGGCGCATGGACACGTTGACCCTGTTGACCTTCGTCTGGCCGCAGTTGCAGGCGGTGTTCCCGCGCAACCCACCGAAGCTGTTGCTGGTCGGTGCCCGTGACGAGATGTGGCGGGGCGTGCTGGCTGGCAACAACTCGCTGTACCTGCACAGCACGCGCCCGTTGGTCAGTGAGAACGGTGCCAGCCCGGTGCTGCGCGAGCTGGTGCAGCTGTTCGCCCAGATCAATGATCGCGACGGCAGCGATTGGCTGGGCGAGAGCCTGGCCGACTATTACGCCACCGAGCTGCTGCGCCGCGCCGGCGGCATGAGTGATGATCGCTACGAGGCGCTGCAGGCCCGTCAGCACAAGCTGGCGGCCAAGGTGACCCACCTCAAGGGCGCCAAGGCCGATGCCGCGCAGGTGGCCCGTGGCGTGCTGCTGCTCCAGGCGCTGGATCGCGAGATCCGCCTGCACCACCACGACAAGCGCTCGCTGGACGACGTCGCCCGTGCGCTGATGCGCCTGTCGAGCGTCAGCACCGAGGAGTTCGTGCAGATCAGCGAGAACGTGCTTGGGCGCCAGTCCGAAGTATTGCAAAGCAAGGTGTTGCGCTAAGCGCAGGATCTATCGCGGCAAGCCCGTTCCCACGACCCCGGACATCATTTTGAACGCGGGCTCGTGGTAGCGGGCTTGCCCCGCGATGCTTTCAACCGCCGGTCACCGTCGCGGTACGGGTCGCTGCCTCGGCACTGGCCTTCAGCGCCTTGAGCTCGGCAGCGCCTCGTTCTATGTCGCGATGCAGGCGCAGGTATTCGGCGCGATGTCGCAACCACCACGCCTTGGTCGAGCAATGCCCGCTCACGCCACGGGCCAGCGCCAAGCCGCCGACGGCAATTTGCAACATCCCTAGCAGGCCACCGTGGCGCAGCCCCTTGCTGATCATCAACGCGCCCCCAGCCAGGGAGCTGACGCGCTCCAGGCCGTGGACATTGTGTTTCGGTGCGTCCGTTGTCCAATGGATATTGTGCATTGCAAGGCCTCCTCAGGTTGGTGATATCCAGCAGACTTTGACCAGCGTGCAAGCGTTCAGTGTAATTTGCCGCGTGGCTGCCCCGGCCAACTTCGAGGCTATCCTGAGCAAGGTTGGTTTATAATACTTGGTGCTGTTGGCGAGCATGTTGGTTGTAATTAAACTTTTGATCAGCCCCGTGTGGGTAAGTCATGCTCCGTTGTTCTTTTGTTCTTTTGTTCTTTTGTTCTTTTGTTCTTGCTTCTAAGCGCGCGATATTCCAGGCGACGCAAATTGCGACTTCAGGAGGCCGAACGCAGGGCTTGCGGAGGGAGGTGACGGGCATGGATGCCCGTCAAGCGCTGCGCCCCAGGATGGGGCGTTCAGCGCGGTCCTCCC
>NZ_JABWRI010000034.1:0-67098 GCF_014268865.1 Pseudomonas sp. BW16M2
GGTGGGGCCGCGGCCGGCCCCCCGACGATTCCAATGCTTCACCCGCGCAGATCACTCGGCAGGAAATCCCGCTCCGGCTCGTAATCCAGCTTCAGATACCCCGCCAGCTCGCGCAGGTCATCCGGGCTCAAGCTGCCAGCCTGTTGCTTGAGCCGCAGGCTGTCGACGATGTACGCATAGCGCGAGACGTTGTAGTCACGCACCGCGTTGTACAGGTCGCGCTGCGCATCGAGGATATCGACGATGTTGCGGCTGCCCACCTCATACCCCGCCTCGGTGGCACGCAACGAGCCCTGACTGG
Organism: Pseudomonas sp. BW16M2; assembly: GCF_014268865.1. Taxonomy (NCBI): domain Bacteria; kingdom Pseudomonadati; phylum Pseudomonadota; class Gammaproteobacteria; order Pseudomonadales; family Pseudomonadaceae; genus Pseudomonas; species Pseudomonas sp. BW16M2. The sequence goes on from NZ_JABWRI010000034.1 coordinate 302, forward strand.
AGATGATGCTCTGGCGTCGCGCCCGCACCTGCTCGACATCGCTGACCACTGCGCGGAAGGCGTTGCGCGAACCTTCCAGTACCTCGCGTTCGAGGCTGGTGCGGCCGTACTCGGTGCGCGCCAGCTCATGGGTGGCCTGGCGTACCCGCGCGCTGGTGCCGCCGCCGCTGAACAGCGGCAGCTTCATCTGCACCATTACCGAGCTGTCGCGCTGGTTGCCGGGGCGCTGGCCGAAGTGCGCGCTGGAGTCCATCAGGTCGCTGTCGCCCTCGGCGTAGCCCATGGCCAGGTTGAAGGTCGGCAGGTGATCGGCCTTGCTGCTGCGCAGGGTCTGGCCGGCCTGGCTGACGGCGGCCTGGCTGGCGCGCAGGCGTAGGTTCTGCGCCATGGCCTGTTCGACCCAGGCCTCGGCGCGCTCGGGCACCGGCGCCTGCACCGGCAGGCTGTGGCGGATCCCGGCCAATGCCGGTTGCGCCTGGCCGGTCAGGCGCATCAGCGCCTGGTAGGCGTCCTCGCTGCGGCGCTGGCTGTCGATCAAGTTGGCGCTGGCGCGGTCGAAGCTGGCCTGGGCCGAGAGCATGTCGTTCTGATCCGACAGACCGGCGTCATAGCTCAGCCGGGTCTGCTGCAACTGGCGGTCGAAGGCGCGCAGCTCGGCCTTGGCGGTGGCCAGGTTGTCCTCGGCCAGCAGGGTGTCGAAGTAGCTGCTGGCGGTGTCGAGGATCAGTTGCTGCTGGAACGCCGAGAAATCCAGTTCGGCCTGTTCGTTCTCGGACTGCGCGGCCTTGAAGTCGAACCAGCGACTGAGGTCGAACAACGGCTGGTCGAGGCTCAGGCGGTACAGGCTGCCGCTGCGCTGTTCGACCTGGCGGCGGTCGCTGCGCACGTCGCCGGCCTCGGCATCCAGGGCCACCTGCGGCAGCAGGCGGGCGCGGGCCAGGGGCACGGCCTCGCGGCGGGCCAGGTAGTTCTCGCGGGCGGCGGCCATGTCGCTGTTGTGCTCGACCACCTGGGCGTACACCGACATCAGTGTCGCACGCTCGGCGGCAACGGCCTGGGCCAGGGGCGCCAGGAGCAGCAGGGGCAGAAGGGTCTTACGTAGCATGTCGTTTCTCTTTATTCGGGCCGGCCGCTCCCAGGGGCAGCCGATCACGGCTGCCACAGGGGAGGGCGGGCTAAAGGGTCAGGCCGGCTGGGTGTAGGCGGCCAGTTCCTGCAGGCGTGGGTCTTCGCTGGCACGGTGGTCCTTGGCCAGCAGCGAGTACACGGTGGGCAGGATGAACAGGGTGAACAGCGTGCCGACCAGCATGCCGATGACGATCACCAGGCCCAGGCTGAAGCGGCTGTGGGCACCGGCGCCGCTGGCCAGCAGCAGTGGGACCAGGCCCACCACCATGGCCGCGGTGGTCATCAGGATCGGCCGTAGGCGGATCTGCGCGGCGCGCTCGATGGCCGTGCGGCGGTCGAGCTGGTCGGCCTGCTGCAGCTCGTTGGCGAACTCGACCATGAGGATGCCGTGCTTGCTGATCAGGCCGACCAGGGTCACCAGGCCGATCTGCGTGTAGATGTTCACCGTGGCGTAGCCCAGGTACAGCGGGATCAGCGCGCCGCACACCGACATCGGCACGCTGACCAGGATCACCAGCGGGTCGCGCAGGCTTTCGAACTGCGCCGCCAGCACCAGGTAGATGACCAGGATGGCGAAGATGAACGTCACCACCAGGGCGCTGCCTTCCTGGACGAACTGGCGGGCATCGGACAGCCAGTCATGGCTGAAACCGGTGGGCAGGGCACTGGCCTGGGCGGCGAGGAACTGCACCGCGTCGCCAATGCTCACGCCCGGCGCCGGCACCGCCTGCAGGGTGGCCGAGTTGAGCTGGTTGAACTGGGTCAGCTTGTTGGGCTCGATCGACATGTCGAAGCTGACCAGGGTCGACAGCGGCACCTGGGCGCCGTTGGCGGCCTTGACGTACTGGCCGACCAGCATCTCCGCCGACAGGCGCTGGGCCCGGGCGACCTGCGGGATCACGTCGTAGGAGCGGCCGTCGAGGGCGAAGCGGTTGACGTAGTTCTCGCCCACCAGCACCGCCAGGGCATCGCCGATGGCCTGCATGCTGATGCCCAGGTCGTTGGCCTTGCTGCGGTCGATGTTGATGTTGACCAGCGGGCTGTTGAAGTCCAGGTCGCTGTCGACCACGGCGAACAGGCCGCTGGCCATGGCCGCCTGCTTGATCTTGTCCATGGCGTCGAACACCACGCGGTGGTCCTGGGAGCTCTGGATCACCATCTGCACCGGCAGGCCGCCGGTGGAGCCGGGCAGCGGCGGCAGCTGGAAGGCGAAGATGGCCACGCCCTCGATCTCGCCGACGGCTTTCTGGATCTCGGCCTGCAGCTGGTCGGCGCTGCGCTGGCGCTTTTCCCAGGTGCTCAGGTTGGCGCCGCCGAACGCGGTGCGCGGGCCGTCGTTGCCGTTGACCACCCAGGTGATGTCGGTTTCCGGGAAGGTGGCGAACAGGCGGTCCATGCGGTGCGCGTACATCTCGGTGTAGTCGATGTTGGCGTACTGCGGGGCCTTGGCCACCGCCAGCACCTGGGCCTGGTCCTCGACCGGCGCCAGTTCGCGCTGGGCGCCGAGGTAGAGGATCGGCAGGCTGACGAACACCGCCGCGGCAATCGCCAGGGTCAGCCAGCGGTGGTGCAGGGACACGTCCAGCACGCGCCCGTAGCCCTTGCCCAGCCACTGGAAGAAGCGCTCGGCGCCACGGGCCATCGGCCCTTCGCTGGCCTGGCGGTTGAGCAGGAAGGCGCTCATCACCGGCGACAGGGTCAGCGCCACCACGCCGGACACCACCACGGCGCCGGCGAGTGTGAAGGCGAACTCCTTGAACAGCGCGCCGGTCAGCCCGCCCATCAGGCCGATCGGGGCGTACACCGCGGCCAGGGTCAGGGTCATGGCGATCACCGGGCCTGCGATCTCGCGGGCACCGACCAGCGCCGCCTGCAAGGGCGACTTGCCTTCCTCGATATGGCGGTGGACGTTCTCCACCACGACGATGGCGTCGTCCACCACCAGGCCGATGGCCAGGACCATCGACAGCAGGGTCAGCAGGTTGATGCTGAAACCGAACAGACTCATGATCGCCGCCGCGCCGATCAGCGACAGCGGGATGGTCACCAGCGGGATCAGCACGCTGCGCAGCGAGCCGAGGAACAGGAAGATCACCACGGCGACGATCACCACCGCCTCGATCAGGGTCTTGACCACTTCGTCGATGGACGCCTGGATGAAGCGCGCCACCTCGAACACGATGTTGGCGGTCATGCCCGGCGGCATGGTCTCGCGGATCTGCGGCATCATGTCCTGCACCGCGCCGACGATGGTCAGCGGGTTGCCGGCGGGGGTGGCGTGCAGGCCGATGAACACCGCCGGCTCGCCGTCCATGATGCCGCTGGTGTCATAGGAGGTGGCGCCGAGCTCGGCGGTGCCGATGTCGCTCAGGCGGATCAGCGTGTCGCCGTCGCGGCGCACCACCATCTGGCGGAACTGGTCGACGCTGGTCAGGTCGGTGTTGATGTTGATGTTGGCCGAGACGTACTGGCCCTTGGTCTGCCCGGGGGCGGCCTGGAAGTTGTTCTGGCGGATGGCCTCGGCCACGTCGCTGGCCGACAGGTTGCGCGCAGCCATGCGCGCCGGGTCCAGCCACAGGCGCATGGCCAGTTTCTGGCCGCCGAGGATCTGCGCCTCGGCCACGCCGTCGATGGCCGCCACGCGTGGCTGCACCACCCGCGAGATATAGTCGGTGATCGCCGGCAGGCCGATGTCCTTGCTCGAGAAGCCGACGTAGATCACCGCCGTGCCCTCACCGGAGGACTTGGCCACCACCGAGTCGTAGGCGCCTTCGGGCAGGCGGTACTTGACCTGGTTGACGGCGGCCATGATCTCGGTGAGGGCCTTGTTGGAGTCGGCGTTGAGCTTCAGGCGCACGCTGATGACGCTCTTGCCCTGGGTCGAGGTCGAGCTCAGGTAGTCGACGCCGTCGACCGAGGCCACGGCTTGCGAGATGGGCTGGGTGACGAAGCCCTGCATCAGTTGCGAGCGGGCGCCGGGGTATTCGGTGGTGATGGTGATGGTCGCGCTTTCCAGCTGCGGGTACTGGCGGATCGGCAGGTTCAGCAGCGCCAGCAGGCCAAGCATGACGATCATCGCGCAGACCACCAGGGTCAGTACCGGGCGGCGGATGAACAGGTCGGTGAATTTCATGGTGCTACAGGTCCTTTTCAGTGGCACGCAAACCCATTACTGCTGGGCCAGGTCCGGCTTGCGCGTGGTGCTGGCGGCCAGGGTGTCATCGGTGACCCGTACCGGCATGCCATTGCTCAGGCGGATCTGCCCGGACACCACCACGCGGTCACCTGGTGTCAGTGCATCGAGCACCACCACGCGGTCGTCGCGGCGCGCGCCGAGCTTGACGAACACCTGTTCCACGCGCAGCCCGCCGTCCTTCTCGCGCAGCACGTACAGCGAGTTGCCGTAGGCGCTGTAGCTGATCGCCGTTTCCGGCACGCTGAGTACGTCGGCGTGGCTCGGCAGCTCGATGCTGACGTTGGCGAACATGCCCGGCTTGAGTTGCTGGCCGGGGTTGTCGAGAGTCGCCTGCACTTGCATGGAGCGGGCGCCCGGGTCGATCTGCGGCTCCAGGGTGGTCACCGCGGCGACAAAGCGCTGCTGCGGCCAGGCGTCAACCTTGAGGGTGATGGCCTGGCCCGCCTGCAGGGCGGCGGCGGACTGCTCGGGCAGCGGGAAGTTGACGTGCAGGCGCGACAGCTCGGTGAGGGTCACCAGGCTGTCGCCGGGGCTGACGTACTGGCCGAGGTTGACCTTGCGGATGCCCAGCACGCCGGCGAACGGGGCGCGGATGGTCTTCTGCGCGATCTGCGCCTGGACCTGGGCGATCTCGCCAAGCAGCTGGTCGTAGTTGGCCTGGGCCTGGTCCAGCTGGGCCTGGGTGGAGGCCAGCGGCAGCACCTTGCGCGTGCGCTCCAGGGCCAGCTTGGCGTTCTTGGCCTGGGCCTGCAGCTTGGCCAGCTCGCCGCGCTCGGGCGCGTCGTTGAGTTTGACCAGCACTTGGCCGGCGGCCACGGCCTTGCCGGCGGTGAACTCCAGCGCGGTGATGCGCCCGCCGACTTCCGGCGAGACATTGACCTGATGCACCGCCTCCAGGGTGCCGACGGCGCTGAGCACCTGCGGCATGGGGCCGGACTGCACCCGGGCGACCGCCACCGGGGTGGCGTTGGCCTGGGCGGCGGGGGCGTCGTTGGCCATCACCGCCGGGGCGGGCAGCAGGGCCATGGCCAGCAGCGACAGCGAGGCGCCGGCGGCGATCCAGTAGCGATTGTTCATTGTGCGGCTCCTTGTGCCTGGTTCTGGTTGGCACGGACCTGGATGAAGGTCTGGCGCAGTTGCTCGAGGCTCAGGGCGCCGGGGACCAGGTAGCGGCCATCGATCACCAGGCTGGGTACCGAGCTGATGCCCAGGCGGCGGCCCAGGGCCAGTTCTTCATCGAGCATCTGCGGTGCCTGCTGGTCGAATGCCGTGGCGAAGGCCTGCGGGTCGAAGCCGGCCTCGGCGGCCACCGCCAGCACGGTGGCGCGGTCGCCGATGTTGCGGGCTTGCACCAGGTGGGCTTCCTGCAGGCGGTCGAACATGCGCTCGTGGCCTTCGTTGCCGGCCAGCGCCTTGGCGGTCTGGCAGGCGAGGCCGGCGAGCAGGCCGGTGGGGTATTCGAAGTCCTGCTGGCGCATGGCTTCGATGTCGATGCGCTTGACGTCCTCGGCACGCGAGCACGACAGCCAGTGGCTGAGGATGGTTTCCTTGGCCTTGGGCATCGAGCCGAAACGTTCGACCATCGCCTCGCGGCTGGTCTGCAGGATGAAGCTGCGGTGCTGGATGTCCAGGTTGAGTTCGTCCTGCAGCTGCTTGAGGCGCGGGGCGAGGACGAAGCACCAGCCGCAGACGACATCGTGGAAGAATTCGACTTTCAGGGGTGACATGGCAGTGATCCGGTTTCAGGGAGGGATGGCCGCACTATCCACAGCGCCCCGGCAAGAAAAAAGCGACAAAAGTGCCGCAAACCCTCTCATCCCCTTCATCGATGGCCGCCCGGCCCGGCCGCGAGCGGGTAGAATGGCGCTTTTGCCTGACCGTAGCCGACATGAGCCCAGCCATCGCCACCCTCGAGCAGCACCTGCTCGCCGCCCTCGATCCCGCCCCACAGGAGACCCGCCGCCTGTTCCATGGCCGTGGCCGTTGCTGGCCGGGCCTTGAGCAGATCACCGTCGACTGGCTCGATGGCGTGCTGCTGGTGGCGCTGTTCCGCGAGCCGCCCGAGGGCCAGCTGGCGGAGCTCGAAGCGATGCTGATGGCGTTGGCCGAACGCTCGCAGTGGACCGGCCAGGCCATCCTGCTGCAGCACCGCTACCTGCCGGACAGCCCTGGCCAGTGGTTGTGGGGCGCGCCGTGCCAGCAGCGCGAGGTGGTCGAGGATGGCCTGAAGTACCTGCTCGACCTGGGTGTGCGCCAGAACAACGGCCTGTTCCTCGACATGCGCTATGGCCGACGCTGGGTACGCGAGCAGGCGGCCGGCAAGCGTGTGCTCAACCTGTTCGCCTACACCTGCGGATTTTCGGTGGCGGCGATCGCCGGCGGCGCCGAGCAGGTGGTCAACCTGGACATGGCCAAGTCGGCGTTGTCCCGGGGCCGCGACAACCATCGGCTCAATGGCCATGACGCCTCGCGGGTGGCGTACCTGGGGCATGAGCTGTTCAAGTCGTGGGGCAAGGTGCGCAAGTACGGGCCGTACGACCTGATCATCATCGACCCGCCGACCTTCCAGCGCGGCAGCTTCGTGCTGACCCAGGACTACGCCAAGATCCTTCGGCGTTTGCCGGAGTTGCTGAACGAAGGCGGCACGGTGCTGGCCTGCGTCAACGATCCGGGGATCGGGCCGCAGTTTCTCATCGAGGGGATGGCCGAGCAGGCGCCGGGGTTGGCGTTCGTCGAGCGGCTGGAGAATCCGCCGGAGTTTCCGGATGCGGATCCGGAGGGTGGCCTGAAGGCGCTGGTGTTTCGCCAGCAGGCCTGAGACAGGACTCTTGTAGGCGATCGCCCAGAGAACTGTCCCCCTGTGGGAGCGGCCTTGCCGAGGCGTCGGACCGGTCGGAAAGGGCTGCGCAGCAGCCCCAGCAATTTCGAGGGTGGCTCGGAATCTGGGGCCGCTACGCGCCCCTTTCGCGACGCAAGGCCGCTCCCACAGCGGTCTAGCTAAATCTATGAGTTACGGTTTGTTCCATGAGAGCGGACGTTGGTTATTTGTTGGTATAGATCTGGTCGAACACACCACCATCATTGAAGTGGGTCTTCTGCACGGTGCGCCAGTCGCCGAAGGTCTTCTCCACCGACAGGAAGTCGACTTTCGGGAAGCGGTCGGTGTACTTGGCCAGTACGGTGGCGTCACGCGGGCGCAGGTAGTTGTTCGCGGCGATTTCCTGGGCCTCGGGCGACCACAGGTACTTCAGGTATTCCTCGGCCACGGCCTGGGTGCCTTTCTTGGCCACCACCTTGTCCACCACGCTCACCGGCGGCTCGGCCTCGGCCGACACGCTCGGGTAGATCACCTCGAACTGGTCGCGGCCGAACTCGCGGGCGATCATCTCGGCCTCGTTCTCGAAGGTCACCAGCACGTCGCCGATCTGGTTGGTCATGAAGGTGGTAGTGGCGGCGCGGCCACCGGTGTCCAGCACCGGCGCCTGCTTGAACAGTTTGCCGACGAAGTCGCGGGCCTTGGTTTCGTCACCGCCCTGCTTGAGCACGTAGCCCCAGGCCGAAAGGTAGGTGTAGCGGCCGTTACCGGAGGTCTTGGGGTTGGGCACGATCACCTGCACGCCATCCTTGAGCAGGTCTGGCCAGTCTTTCAGCGCCTTGGGGTTGCCCTTGCGCACGATGAACACGGTGGCCGAGGTGAACGGCGCGCTGTTGTTCGGCAGGCGGCTCACCCAGTTGTCCGGCACCAACTTGCCGTTGTCGGCCAGGGCGTTGATGTCGGTGGCCATGTTCATGGTGATCACGTCGGCCGGCAGGCCATCGATCACCGCGCGCGCCTGCTTGCTCGAGCCGCCGAAGGACATCTGCACATTGACCTTCTCCTTGTGCTCGGCCTCCCAGTGCTTCTGGAACGCCGGGTTGTAGTCCTTGTAGAAGTCACGCATCACGTCGTAGGAGACGTTGAGCAGGGTCGGGGCGGCCTGGGCGAGGTTGCCCAGGGCCAGGCCCGCGGCGAGCAGCGAGGCACTGAAGAGTTTTTTCACTGGGGGCATTCCTTGTTCTGATTCAAAGGGTTGGCGATATGCCAGCGACTATAGCGTTTGGCGCTTTGGTCGCTAAAGATCAAATGGCTCTTTGCTTATGCCGGCCCCATCGCGGGGCAAGCCCGCTCCCACAACTACCGTGGGAGCGGGCTTGCCCCGCGATGGGAAAACGCCTTACTGCTTGGGAAACAACGCATTGCCACAGCGCGAACAGAACGCCGCGCCATGCTCGTGGTGATGCTTGGCGCAGGTCGGGCAGTCATGCTGCAACTGCTCGCCACGCAGGGCATTGGCCAATTCGGCGGTGAAGATGCCGGTGGGCACGGCGATGATCGAGTAACCGGTGATCATCACCAGCGAAGACAGCACCTGCCCAAGCGGCGTCTTCGGCACGATATCGCCGAAGCCTACGGTGGTCAGGGTGACGATGGCCCAGTAGATGCCCTTGGGGATACTGGTAAAGCCGTGCTCCGGTCCTTCGATCACATACATCAGCGTGCCGAACACCGTGACCAGGGTCGACACGCTGACCAGGAACACGATGATCTTCTGCTTGCTGCCCTGCAGCGCCGCCAGCAGGTAGTGGGCCTGCTTCAGGTAGGGGCTGAGCTTGAGCACGCGGAAGATCCGTAGCATGCGGATCACCCGGATCATCAGCAGGTACTGGGCGTCGCTGTAGTACAGGGCGATGATCCCGGGCACGATCGCCAGCAGGTCGACCAGCCCGTAGAAACTGAAGGCATAGCGCAGCGGCTTGGGCGAGCAGTACAGGCGGGTGATGTACTCGGCCAGGAAGATCGCCGTGAAGCCCCATTCGATGCCGGCCAGCAGCCCGGCGTAGTTCTGGTGAATGTCGTCGATGCTGTCGAGGATCACCGTGACCAGGCTGGCGAGGATGATCAGCAGGAGGATCTTGTCGAAGCGACGCCCGGCGACGGTGTCGGTCTGGAAGACGATGATGTAGAGGCGTTCGCGCAGGGAGGGCGGGGTGGACATGGGGCGGGTTCCGAAAGCGTGAATGCCAAGCCTAGAAGGTCGGTGGCCGAGCTTGCAACGTCAGCTGCAGGTCGGCTACCTGATAGAAATGCCAGTTTCGTGGTGAGAGTGTCTGCGCCAGCATGGTCGTGAGTCGTTTGACAACCCTTGAGGAAGCAACATGACCGACCTATCGCGAAACCGTTACGCGCAGCAGTCCATGATGTTGCAGACCGATGCTGCCGGTTGTGTGATGGGTGGGCGTGGTGTTGCGCATTTCCGGTTGGCGTATACAGCTTATGGTCAGCTACCAGAACTCATACGCATCGGCCTGCTGGGGTATAACGGGCAGTTGCTAGAGCGCGATTCTCAGGGTTATCTGCTCGGAAACGGGCATCGCTTGTACGATCCGCAGCTTATGCGTTTCGTCTGCCCGGACGCATTAAGTCCCTTTGGCGAAGGCGGGTTGAATGCCTATATGTATTGTGGAGGGGACCCGGTCAATAACGTCGATCCGTCGGGGCGATGGTCAATATCTGGCGTTCTTAAATGGTTGGGGTTGCGGCAGAAGACGGGCGTCACCGCAGCGGCTCGCTTGTATGACCTGCCCAAGTCGGAAGTGAAGGATCATTATAAAAGTTTGGATGCCCCAACTGATGGTCGGGTGGATATGAAGCCGTTCTTGAGCGGAGGTAATAGGTACGTAATCAGTAGAACAAAACAAGGGATCCTGCTGACTAAGGCGACAAATAGCTCATCAGATGGTCAGCGGCGCGGCCGATCTAACAATAGGGCAGTGAATCCCACGGCCAATATGGCTGGAGCAGTTTCTTACTCGCCATTCGACGTTTCTGCCTATAACGCACCCGAGTATGAACCACGCGACTACGTGATCATTGTTCCTCAATCCAACTCACCAAGCGAAGACCGGAACAGCCTTCGCTCTAGCACGTAGCCTTACCTACAGGCGCGCTTTCTCCGGGTATCAACCTGCGCACTGCAGCGAGCAGCCAGCAAGCAACCACGAAAGGTGCGGTCAATCCGGCGATGGGCAACAGGTTGAACAGCGGCTGCAACAGCAGCGCCAGTGCAATTGCCAGCAGGGGGATCCAAGGCCTCTCACCCTGGCGGCTGAAGGCCAGCGCGGCCAGTGCCGCATTGAAACCGTACAGCCCCAGCCAGGCCCCCTGGGCCTCGCCCGCCAGCAACGCGACACCGCCGCCGATGGCCGAGCCGATTATCGCCCAGGTGGCGGCATAGGGGTTGGCGAAGTACATGCCGATGACGATCAGCAGGCCGGCCATGGGCTTGTCGAGCAGGAAGATCTGCCCCACGCCGCGCAGCAGGGCATACACCGGATCGGCCTCGACATAGCCGTTGGCCGAGGGCTCGGCTAGCAGCAAGGTGGCCCAGCCCAGCAGCACGAAGGGCGCGGTGTAGGCGACCAGCAGCTTGCCGCCGCGCTTGCGCCACTGGTGGGTGAGCATGCTCGACAGGCCACCGGCGGCGATGATCAGCGGCGGCAGAATCGCCGACCAGGGCAGCACGGCGCTGATCAGGATGCCGATCAGCACGCCGTTGTAGCAATACAGCCCGGCTTGGCGATCGGCGCGGTCGTAACCGCGGCGCTGGGCGGTGAGCAGGCCGGCGAGGGCGCCGAGCAGGGCGCCGCCGACCAGGTTCGGCGCGGTCAGCAGGATGGCCAGCAGGCAGCACAGGCCGCACAGGGGATTGCGCAGCAGCAGCACCTGGCTGAAGCCGTTGAGCAAGGCCGTGGCCCAGTCGGGGCACGGGTTGACGAAATTCTTGGTGTACATGGGCAGTCGGCAAGGTGAGTGGGGGAGCGGTGGGCCTCTTTGGGCCTCGGTTTTCCGCAGGTTCAGGTACAGTCATCGCGGGGCAAGTCGGGTCGCCGCATCGCCGCTCCCACGTTCGATCGCCAATGGCGGGGGGAGAGCGTGGGAGCGGGCTTGCCCCGCGATTTTTTCAGATCAGACCAAGGTCTCGATCCGCAGCGTATTAGTCGAACCCGGCTTGCCGAAAGGCACACCGGCGGTGATCAGCAGCGTGTCGCCACGGCTGGCCATGCCTTGTGCCTGGGCGATCTCCAGCGCCGTGGAGACCACCTCGTCGACCTGGCGCAGGCGATCGTTGACCACCGAGTGCACGCCCCAGGTCACGCTCAGGCGGCGCGCGGTGTTGAGGTTCGGCGTCAGGTTGAGGATCGGCGCCCGTGGCCGCTCGCGGGCGGCGCGCAGGGTCGACGCCCCCGACTCGCTGTAGTTGACCAGCACCGCCACCGGCAGGATGCCGCTGATGCGACGGATCGCGCAGCTGATGGCATCGGACACCGTGGCTTCGGCCTTGGGCCGACCGACGTCGAGCTGGGCCTGGTAGTCCGGGCCGTTCTCCACCTGGCGGATGATCTTGCTCATCATCTGCACCGCTTCCAGCGGGTAGTCGCCCGAGGCGGTCTCGGCCGACAGCATCACCGCATCCGCGCCTTCGGCCACGGCGTTGGCCACGTCGGTGACTTCGGCGCGGGTCGGGGCCGGGGAGAAGCGCATCGATTCGAGCATCTGGGTGGCCACCACCACCGGCTTGCCCAGCTGGCGGCAGGTGCCGATGATGCCTTTCTGGATCTGCGGCACGCTTTCGGCCGGCACTTCCACGCCCAGGTCGCCACGGGCGACCATGATCGCGTCGGACAGCTCGGCGATGGCCTGCAGTTGCTCGACCGCCGAGGGCTTCTCGATCTTGGTCATCAGGTAGGCACGGTCGCCAATCAGCTGGCGCGCCTCGACGATGTCTTCAGGACGCTGGACGAACGACAGCGCCACCCAGTCCACGCCAAGCTCCAGGCCGAAGGCCAGGTCGCGACGGTCTTTCTCGGTCAGCGGGGAGAGGTCGAGCACCGCCTGGGGCACGTTGACGCCCTTGCGATCAGACAGCTCGCCACCGGCCAGCACTTCGGTGTCGATGGCGTCGCCGTGCTTGGCGGTGACCCGCAGGCGCAGCTTGCCGTCATCCAGCAGCAGGTCCATGCCCGGCTCCAGCGCGGCGATGATCTCCGGGTGCGGCAGGTTGACCCGGCGGCTGTCGCCCGGGGTCTTGTCCAGGTCCAGGCGCAGGGCCTGGCCGCGTTGCAGCTGGACCTTGCCGTCGGCGAAGCGGCCGACCCGCAGCTTCGGCCCCTGCAGGTCCATGAGGATGCCCAGCGGGTAGTTGAGTTGCTGCTCGACTTCGCGGATCCACTGGTAGCGCAGGGCGTGGTCGGCGTGCTCGCCGTGGCTGAAGTTGAGGCGGAAGATGTTCACCCCGGCCTCGACCAGTTGGCGGATGTCATCGATGCCTTTGATCGCAGGCCCGAGGGTGGCGAGGATTTTGACTTTTTTATCAGGCGTCATGATTGCGGAGTCTCGAGGATCAGGATGGCACGGAAGTCGTTGACGTTGGTGCGGGTCGGCTCGGTGACGATCAGCGCGTCGAGGGCGGCGAAGTAGCCATAGCCGTTGTTGTTGTCCAGCTCATCGCTGGCCGACAGGCCCAGGGCCTCGGCGCGAGCAAAGCTGTCCGGGGTCATGAAGGCGCCGGCGTTGTCCTCCGAGCCGTCGATGCCGTCGGTGTCGCCGGCCAGGGCATGCACGCCCGGCAGGCCCTTGAGGCTTTCGGTGAGGCTGAGCAGGAACTCGGCGTTGCGCCCGCCACGGCCGTTGCCGCGCACGGTGACGGTGGTCTCGCCGCCGGAGAGGATCACGCAGGGGGCCTTGAGCGGTTGACCGTGCAGGACGATCTGCCGGGCGATGCCGGCATGCACCTTGGCCACCTCACGCGATTCGCCTTCGAGGTCGCCGAGGATCAGCGGGCTGAAGCCGGCCTGGCGGGCTTTCACCGCGGCGGCCTCCAGCGACTGCTGGGGCCTGGCGATCAACTGGAAGTGGCTGCGGGCCAGGGCCGGGTCATCGGCCTTGACGGTTTCGGAGGCCGGATTGTTGAGCCAGTCGATGACGGCCTTGGGCGCGTCGATGTTGTAGCGCTTGATGATCGCCAGGGCGTCGGCCGAGGTGCTCGGGTCGGCCACGGTGGGGCCGGAGGCGATGACCGTGGCGAGGTCGCCCGGCACATCGGAAATCGCGTAGGTGTAGACGGTGGCCGGCCAACAGGCCTTGGCCAGGCGGCCGCCCTTGATCGCCGAGAGGTGCTTGCGCACGCAGTTCATCTCGCCGATGGTGGCGCCGGATTTCAGCAGGGCCTTGTTGATCTGCTGCTTGTCGGCCAGGGTCAGGCCTTCGGCGGGCAGGGCCAGCAGGGCCGAGCCACCGCCGGAGAGCAGGAAGATGACGCGGTCGTCTTCGCTCAGGTTGCTGACCAGGTCGAGCACGCGCTTGGCCACGGCGAGGCCGGCGGCATCGGGGACCGGGTGGGCGGCTTCGACCACCTCGATCTTCTGGCAACTGGCGCCATGGCCGTAGCGGGTCACGACTAGGCCCGAGACCTCGCCCTGCCAGCTCTTTTCGACCACTTCGGCCATGGCCGCAGCGGCCTTGCCGGCGCCGATGACGATGACCCGTCCGCTGCGGTCGGCGGGCAGGTGGGGTTCGAGGACCTGACGGGGGTGGGCGGCGGCGATGGCTGTGTCGAACAGCTCGCGCAGGAGTTTTTGTGGATCGACCGACATGGCAGGCTCCCAGATTCTTGTTGTTCTGCAAAATCGAAAACGCCCCTGGAACTGCCTCCGTGCAGGCCGAACCAGGGGCGGGTGTTGCTCGGGGTCACCGCCTGGCACCCAGGCGGTGTGAAATTCATCGCGGGGCAAGCCCGCTCCCACGTATCAGAGCGTTAGGCCCCGCGATTGGGCCTTACTTGTCGTCGCGGATCGAGAAGTTGGCCATGTGCTCCAGGCCCTTGATCAGCGCCGAGTGGTCCCAGTTGCCGCCGCCCAGTGCCACGCAGGTGCTGAACACTTGCTGGGCGTTGGAGGTGTTGGGCAGGTTGATGCCCAGTTCCTTGGCGCCTTGCAGGGCCAGGTTCAGGTCCTTCTGGTGCAGGTTGATGCGGAAGCCCGGATCGAAGGTGCCCTTGATCATGCGCTCGGCGTGCACTTCGAGGATCTTCGACGAGGCGAAGCCGCCCATCAGCGCTTCACGTACCTTCGCAGGGTCAGCGCCGTTCTTGGCGGCGAACAGCAGCGCTTCGCCGACGGCCTGGATGTTCAGGGCGACGATGATCTGGTTGGCCACCTTGGCGGTCTGGCCGTCGCCGTTGCCGCCGACGCGGGTGATGTTCTTGCCCATGGCTTCGAACAGCGGCAGGGCGCGCTCGAAGGCTTTCGGGCAGCCGCCGACCATGATGCTCAGGGTCGCGGCCTTGGCGCCGACTTCGCCGCCGGACACCGGGGCGTCCAGGTAGGCGGCGCCGGTGGCCTTGATCTTCTCGGCGAAGGCCTTGGTGGCGGTGGGGGAGATTGAGCTCATGTCGATCACCACCTTGTTCGGGCCGACGCCTTCGACGACGCCGTTCTCACCGAACAGGACGCTCTCGACCTGCGGGGTGTCCGGGACCATGACGATGATGAACTCGGCTTCCTGGGCCACTTCCTTCGGGTTGGCCAGGGCCACGGCGCCGGCGGCGATCAGGTCGGCCGGGGCGGCGTCGTGGTGGGTGGAAACGAAGATGCTGTGACCTGCCTTTTGCAGGTTCTGGGCCATGGGCTTGCCCATGATGCCGGTGCCGAGGAAACCGATTTTAGCCATGAGAGTTCTGCCTCTTTGTATTTGTATGAACAGGCGACCAGGCCCTTGTAGGAGCGGCCTTGTGTCGCGATTGGGGCGCGAAGCGGCCCCACGATTTCGGCAATTTCAGCGATTGCCGGGGGCTGCTGCGCAGCCCATCGCGACACAAGGCCGCTCCTACAGGGACCGTGTGCATCCTTAGATTGCGTTATGGGTCTTGAGCCAGCCCAGGCCCGCCTCGGTGGTGGTCTTGGGCTTGTACTCCGCGCCCACCCAGCCCTGGTAGCCGATGCGATCCAGGTGCTCGAACAGGAAGCGGTAGTTGATCTCGCCGGTGCCAGGTTCGTGGCGGCCCGGGTTGTCGGCCAGCTGCACGTGGTTGATCAGCTTCAGGTTGGTTTCCAGGGTGCGCGCCAGGTCACCTTCCATGATCTGCATGTGGTAGATGTCGTACTGCAGGAACAGGTTGTCGCTGCCCACCTCGGCCTGGATTTCCAGGGCCTGTTTCGTGGTGTTCAGGTAGAAGCCGGGGATGTCGCGGGTGTTGATCATTTCCATGACCAGGCGGATTCCGGCGCCCTTGAGCTTGTCGGCGGCGTAGCGCAGGTTGTCGACGAAGGTCTTGCGCACGGTGGCGCAGTCCAGGCCCTCGGGGCGAATGCCGGCCAGGGCGTTGACCTGGGTGTTGCCCAGCACCTTGGCGTACTCGATGGCCTTGTCGACGCCGGCGCGGAATTCCTCGACGCGGTCCGGGTGGCAGGTGATGCCGCGCTCACCTTTCGACCAATCGCCCGCAGGAAGGTTGAACAGCACCTGGGTCAGGCCGTGGGCGTCGAGCTGCTGCTTGATCTCGGCGGCGCTGAAATCGTACGGGAAAAGGTATTCGACACCGCTGAAACCAGCGTCGGCGGCGGCCTTGAAGCGGGCCAGGAAGTCCTGTTCGGTGAACAGCATGGACAGGTTGGCGGCGAAGCGAGGCATAGGTCGTCTCCTTGCGTTGAAGACCCCCGCGCAAGGCGCGGGGGCGTCAGGCGATCAGTCCAGCAGCGAGATGGCGGTCGGCGCGTCGTTGCCGACCAGGGCGAGGTCTTCGAACTCGTTGACCGCGTTGATCTCGGTGCCCATGGAAATGTTGGTCACACGCTCGAGAATCACTTCGACCACCACCGGCACGCGGAACTCTTCGGCCATCTTCTGCGCCTTGAGCAGGGCAGGGGCGATGTCGGCCGGTTCGAACACGCGGATGGCCTTGCAGCCCAGGCCCTCGACCACGGCGACGTGGTCGACACCGTAGGTGGCGGCGTCGGTGGAATTAATGTTCTCGAACGCCAGTTGTACACAGTAATCCATGTCGAAACCACGCTGGGCCTGGCGGATCAGGCCGAGGTAGGCGTTGTTCACCAGCACGTGGACGTACGGCAGGTTGAACTGCGCGCCCACCGCCAGTTCTTCGATCATGAACTGGAAGTCGTAGTCACCGGACAGCGCGACGACCTTGCGCTTCGGATCGGCCTTGACCACACCGAGGGCGGCAGGAATGGTCCAGCCCAGCGGGCCGGCCTGACCGCAGTTGATCCAGTGACGTGGCTTGTACACGTGCAGGAACTGCGCGCCGGCGATCTGCGAAAGACCAATGGTGCTGACGTAGCAGGTGTCCTTGCCGAATACCTGGTTCATCTCTTCGTACACGCGCTGCGGCTTGACCGGCACGTTGTCGAAGTGGGTCTTGCGCTGCAGGGTGGCCTTGCGCTGCTGGCAGTCTTCCAGCCAGGCCTTGCGGCACTTGAGCTTGCCGGCGGCTTTCCACTCGCGGGCAACTTCCAGGAACACGTCCAGCGCCTTGCCGGCATCGGAAACGATACCCAGGTCCGGGGTGAACACGCGGCCGATCTGGGTCGGTTCGATGTCCACGTGCACAAACTTGCGGCCTTCGGTGTAGACGTCGACGGAGCCGGTGTGGCGGTTGGCCCAGCGGTTGCCGATACCGAACACCAGGTCGGACTTGAGCAGGGTGGCGTTGCCGTAACGGTGCGAGGTCTGCAGGCCGACCATGCCGACCATCAGTTCGTGATCGTCCGGGATGGTGCCCCAGCCCATCAGGGTCGGGATCACCGGCACGCCGGTCAGTTCGGCGAACTCGACCAGCTTGTCGCTGGCGTCGGCGTTGATGATGCCGCCACCGGCCACCAGCAGCGGGCGCTCGGCGTCATTGAGCAGGGCCAGGGCCTTCTCGGCCTGTACGCGGCTGGCTTGTGGCTTGTGGATTGGCAGCGGCTCGTAGGCGTCGATGTCGAATTCGATCTCGGCCATCTGCACATCGAACGGCAGGTCGATCAGCACCGGGCCTGGGCGGCCGGTACGCATTTCATAGAAGGCCTTCTGGAAGGCGTAGGGCACCTGGCCTGGTTCCAGGACGGTGGTCGCCCACTTGGTGACCGGCTTGACGATGCTGGTGATGTCGACGGCCTGGAAGTCTTCCTTGTGCAGGCGGGCGCGCGGGGCCTGGCCGGTGATGCAGAGGATCGGGATGGAGTCGGCCGAGGCGCTGTACAGGCCGGTGACCATGTCGGTGCCGGCAGGGCCGGAGGTGCCGATGCACACACCGATGTTGCCCGGGTTGGCGCGGGTGTAGCCCTCGGCCATGTGCGAGGCACCTTCGACGTGGCGAGCGAGGACGTGATCGATGCCACCGACTTTCTTCAGGGCCGAATACAGCGGGTTGATGGCAGCCCCTGGAATGCCGAACGCGGTATCTACACCTTCACGGCGCATGACCAGAACGGCTGCATCGATTGCTCTCATTTTGCTCATGATTTGTGCCTCATCGATTTTGTAATTGTATACAACTTGTGTTGCGGCAGAGTGTATTCATGCTCGGCGCAAAAGGTCAATCCATTTTCGTCGGCGCTGTTGACTGAGCGGTCATTGGGCGATGAGGCGGCATTTCGTCGCAGTTGGCAGGATTGATTCAAATAATTGTATACAAAGCGTGCCTCCGTTGTGTTCTATTCTGTCTACTGGTTTTCAACTGCCCTCAGGGCTTCTCACAACAAGAAGAGGACCTTTTCATGAACGCATTGACCCTCAAAGACGCTGTCGGCGTGGTGAACGCCGCGCTGGCCGCGGGCCGCAAGATCAACGCCGCGCCACTGACCGTGGCGGTGCTGGATGCCGGCGGGCACCTGCTGGCGCTGCAGCGCGAGGATGGCGCCACCCTGCTGCGTCCGCAGGTGGCCATCGGCAAGGCCTGGGGCGCGGTTGCCCTGGGCAAGGGCTCGCGCCTGCTGGCGCTGGATTCGCAGCAGCGACCGGCGTTCTATGCCGCGCTGAACGGGCTGGGCGATCGGCCGGTGGTGCCAGTGCCGGGCGGGGTGCTGATCCGTGATCGGGACGGCAAGGTGCTGGGGGCTGTCGGGATCAGCGGGGATACGTCGGATATCGACGAGCAGTGCGCGATCAGTGCGATCGAAGAGGTGGGGCTGACGGCGGATGCGGGGGTGGCGGCGTAAGCAACGATTGAAATGATCGCGGGGCAAGTCGCATCGGCGCACCGCCGCTCCCACGCGTTTCGTGGGAGCGGGCTTGCCCCGCGATTGCGTCACATCAGGCCGCCTCGGGCTCGCAGCCCTTCAACACCAGGCGGATGATGGTCTCCGCCGCCGCGTCGTAGTCGCTGTCGGCCAGCTTGGCCTTGCCGGTCACCACGGCGATCTGCCAGTCGAAATCCGCGTAGGTCTGCGTCGCCGCCCAGATGCTGAACATCAGGTGGTGCGGATCGACGTGGGCGATCTGGCCGCGCTCGATCCAGCGCTGGATGCACTCGATGTTGTGCCGGGCCTGCTCGTTGAGCTGCTCGACCTGGCGCGGCGACAGGTGCGGCGCGCCATGCATGATCTCGCTGGCGAACACCTTGGAGGCGTGGGGCAGGTCGCGGGAGATGCGGATCTTCGAGCGGATGTACGAGCTGAGCACCTCTTTCGGATCACCGTCGGCGTTGAACGGCGTCGAGGCCTGCATGATCGGCGCGATGATGCTCTCGAGCACCTCGCGGTAGAGGTTTTCCTTCGACTTGAAGTAGTAATACACGTTCGGCTTGGGCAGGCCGGCCTTGGCCGCGATATCGCTGGTCTTGGTGGCGGCGAAGCCCTTGTCGGCGAATTCTTCACTGGCCGCGCGCAGGATCAGTTCCTTGTTGCGCTCGCGAATGGTGCTCATTGTCAGGGGTCTTCCTGTTGTCTGGCCCCCTGCAAATGGGGTCCGGCATGGTAGCACCCGCCCGGACGGGCGCTCAAGGCAGCGTCTTTGGGCTAGAATCCCGGCCATTCGAACCTACTGGAAACATTTTGACATGGCAGGAAGCAGCTTACTGGTATTGATCGACGACATCGCCACGGTGCTCGACGATGTCTCGGTGATGACCAAGGTCGCGGCGAAAAAGACTGCGGGTGTGCTGGGCGACGACCTGGCGCTCAATGCCCAGCAGGTCACCGGCGTGCGCGCCGAGCGCGAGATCCCGGTGGTGTGGGCGGTGGCCAAGGGCTCGCTGGTGAATAAGGCGATCCTGGTGCCGGCGGCCCTGTTGATCAGTGCGTTCATTCCCTGGGCGGTGATTCCGCTGCTGATGGTCGGTGGCGCCTACCTGTGCTTCGAGGGCTTCGAGAAGCTGGCGCACAAGTTCCTGCACAGCAAGGCCGAGGACGAGGCGCAGCACGAGGCGCGCAAGGCGGCGGTGGCCGACGAGCAGGTCGACCTGGTGGCCTTTGAAAAGAGCAAGATCAAGGGCGCGGTGCGCACCGATTTCATCCTCTCCGCCGAGATCATCGCCATCACCCTGGGCACCGTGGCCGACGCGCCGCTGAGCCAGCAGATCATCGTGCTGTCGGGCATCGCGCTGGTCATGACCATTGGCGTCTATGGCCTGGTGGCAGGCATCGTCAAGCTCGACGACCTGGGGCTGTGGATGACGCAAAAGGCATCCAGCCTGGCCCGGGCGGTAGGCAACGGCATCCTGCGCGCCGCACCGTACATGATGAAGAGCCTGTCGGTGATCGGCACCGCGGCGATGTTCCTGGTCGGCGGCGGCATCCTGGTGCACGGTATTGCGCCGCTGCATCACGCCATCGAGGCGTTTGCCGACGGGCGTGGCGGGGCGTTGACCGGGGCGTTGCTCAATGGTGTGGCGGGGGTGATTGCGGGAGCTGTGGTGCTGGCGGTGGTTGCTGTCGCGGGCAAGGTGTGGCGGGCGGTAAAACCGGCAAGCTGAGCCGCTTACCTGTAGGAGCGGTCTTGTGCCGCGAAAGGGCTGCGCAGCAGCCCCAGGTTCTCGGCATCATGCGAAATCGTCGGGGCCGCTTCGCGGCCCTTTCGCGGCACAAGGCCGCTCCTACAGGCTATGCACAGGCATCAGATCAGAAGTGCACTTTCACCAGGAAGCTCATGGTGTTCTGATCGGTGGTAAAGGCATCGCTGTCCTTGATGCCGTATTTGTTCTTCCAGTAGTCGTACTCGATACCCACGTACAACTGCTTCTCGCCCAGGTGCAGCGCCTTGCCCAGGTCGTACTTGACCTGCGGGTTGAAGTGCAGGTTCGCCTGATAGGTGCCGCGACGGTTCTCGTCGTTGTCGACCACCCAATCCATGAAACCGTCGATCAGGATGTCGGACGAGCCCACGGGGATGGTGTAGGACCAGACCGGGGTGATCTGCCAGACCTTGTCGCCCGGACGGCTGCCGTCGGTGGTGCGCTGGTAGAAGTTCAGCTGGAAGTAGTCGAAGCCGGGGATGGCCAGGTCGAAGCCGGGGCCGATCAGGTAGGACTCGGTGTCACCCTCGCCGAACTCGTAGGTCATCGCCAGCAGCACGTCCTTCACCGGGCCGAACTCAATCTTCTGGTCGAAGATCTTGCCGAACGACAGGCGCGGGCTGAACTCGCCGTAGTAGGTGTTGGGGCCGTTGCTGGCGTCTTTCTTGCCCTGGTAGAAGATCTTGTCGAAGAAGAAGAAGTTGTCGCCGTACTTCCACGCATCGGCGTGCTCGAAGGTCACGGTCTGCTGGATCTCGGGGTTGACCTTGAAGTTCTTGCCCCACAGGTAGGTCAGGCTGTTGTTCTGCCATTGCAGCAGGTCGCCGGCTTGGCTGGCGCCGCAGGCCAGCAGGCCACCGGCGAGGATCAGGCTATTAACGGTACGCATTGCGAGTGTCGCTCCCTTGATTGGATCTGTTGTCAGCGCTCGGGCGCTGTTCTTGTCTTTTGGGTCAGCTTTTTTCAATTGGCCACAGCTGTTTGGCAAGAGCTGCGCCAACTTTTCCACGTTGGGCACAACCATCCTGCTCGACGTCTTTCTGAACGGATGAAATGGGTATTTCACGCTGGCAACACGTTGGCCAATCGCCCGGAAACATTGACTGAGCGGTCAGCAAACGCGGGCGGGATCCTTCCCGCCCCGATCGAGGGGGCGCGCAGATTACTCACTTGCGCGCCGGGCCTCAAGTGCTCCGTCCTGGAGCACGGTGGTGCAAATTTGGGCGTTCGGTCAGTTTTTTAGAAGTGCACCTTCACCAGGGCGCTGGCCACGCTCTGGTTGCTGTCGACGTTGCCGCGGCTGTCGATGCCGTACTTGTCCTTCCAGTAGCTGTATTCGAAGCCGACATAGAGCTGCTTGGCGCCCAGGTTCAGGGCCTTGCCCAGGTCGTACTTGACCTGTGGGTTGAACTGCAGGTTGGCGTGGTAGGTGCCGCGACGGGTCTGGTCGTTGTCGACCACCCAGTCGATGTAGCCGTCGATCAGGATGTCTGACTTGCCCACCGGGATGGTGTACGACCAGGCCGGGGTGATCTGCCAGACGTTGTCGCCGGGGCGGCTGCCTTCGGTGTTGCGCAGGTAGAAGTTCAGGGTGAAGTAGTTGAAGCCGGGCACGTTCAGGTCGAAGCCGGGGCCGATCAGGTAGGCCTCGTTGTCGCCCTCGCCACGTTCGTAGGTCATGGCCAGCAGCACGTCCTTGATCGGACCGAAGGCCAGGTTGCGCTCGAAGATCTTGCCGAACGACAGGCGCGGGCTGAACTCGCCGTAGTAGGTGGTCACGCCTTTGCCGGGGTCGGCCTTGCCGTTGTAGAAGATCTTGTCGACGAACAGGAAGGTGTCGCCGTACTTCCACTTGTTGGCATGTTCGAAGGTGATGGTCTGCTGGATGTCGGGGTTGACCTTGAAGTCCTTGCCGTACAGGTAGGACAGGCTTTCGCCGTGCCATTGCAGCCATTCGCCGGCGTGGGCAGGGAGGGTGGCCAGCAGGCTGCTGCCCAGCAGGACGGACGTGGTGATGCGCTTCATGTTGTGATTCCCGGACTTATTGTTTTTGTAAGGGCTTTTTCGGCGCGCAAGCGCCCCGGGCGGCCCATTCCGGCGGGCCGACGGTCCAGCGGTACCGCGTGGTTGGAACGGGGCGGCCGGTACGGCGCCGCCCCTGGTCACTCAATGCTGGTGACAGGCATCGTTGTGCGCGGCGCGGTCGGCGCCGCCGAGGATGTTGAACAGCAGGTTCAGCACCAGGGCGCTGAGGGTGGCCATGGCGATGCCGCTGTGGGTGATGGGCTCCATCCACTGTGGCATCTGTGCGAAGAACTCAGGTCGCACCACCGGGATCAGGCCGAAACCGACGCTGACCGCGACCAGCAGCTGGTTGCGCCGGTCGGAGATGTCCGCTTCCTGGAGGATCTTGATCCCGGTGGCGGTGACCATGCCGAACATGGCGATGGACGCGCCGCCCAGTACCGCGGGTGGGATCGAGGCGATCAGGAAGGCCGCCTTGGGCAGCAGGCTGAGCATGATCAGCAGGGCGCCGGCCATTACCGTGACGTAGCGGCAGCGAACCCCGGTCATCTGCACCAGGCCGATGTTCTGGGCGAACGAGGAGTGGGTGAAGGTGTTGAAGAAACCGGCGATGAACGACGCGCCGGCGTCGCACAGCAGGCCACGTCGCAGCATGCCCGGCGTGACTTCACGATCGGTCACCTTGCCCAGGGCGAGGAACATGCCCGTGGACTCGACGAAGATGATCACCACCACCAGGCACATCGACAGGATCGGCGCCAGGCTGAAGGTCGGCATGCCGAAGTGCAGCGGGGTGACCACCTGCAGCCACGGCGCTTCGCTCAGGCCCGACAGGTCGACCATGCCGATGGAGCCGGCGAGCACATAGCCCAGGCCCATGCCCACCAGTACCGACACATTGACCCAGAAGCCGCGCATGAAGCGGTTGATCAGCAGGATCACTGCCAGCACCAGGCCGGCGACCATCAGGTAGATCGGCGCGCCGAAGGCTTCGGCGTCATGGCCGCCACCGGCCCAGTTGACCGCCACCGGGAACAGCGACAGGCCGATGGAGGTGATGACCGTGCCGGTCACCAGTGGCGGGAAGAAGCGCACGACCTTGGACATGAACGGCGCGATCAGCATGCCGAAGAATCCGGCGGCGATGGTCGCGCCGAAGATCCCCTGCAGGCCGACGCCGGGCATGCCGGCCATGGCCACCATGCTGCCGACCGCGGCGAAGCTGGCGCCCATCATGACGGGCATGCGGATGCCCACGGGGCCGATACCGAAGGATTGGATGATGGTGGCAACGCCGGCGACCAGCAGGTCGGCGTTGATCAGGAAGGCGACTTCTTCGCGGGACAGGCCCGCCGCCTGGCCGATGATCAGTGGCACCGCGATGGCGCCCCCGTACATCAGCAGAACGTGTTGCAGACCCACCAGGATCAGCTGGAACAAGGGCAGGGGCTGTCGTGGTGGCGCAACAGGGATGTACGCCTTGGGTGACTCGGACATGCAGCACCTCGAGTTTTGTTTTTATTCTCGGATCCAAGCGGGCGGCTTCACGTGGCAGGCTCCGGTGAAGGAGGCTGGGGACCCGCGTGAAGCCGAACGCTCGATGCTTGCTTGTTACGTAGAGCTTGGAAGCGAGGCCGGGAGTACCGGCCTCATCGCGGGGCAAGCCCGCTCCCACGCAGTCGTGGGGTGTATCAGTTGACCTGCGCGCCTTTGGCGATCCAGTCGCCGACCAGCTTGCGTTCTTCAACGGTCATCTGGGTGATGTTGCCCAGCGGCATGATCTGGCTGGCGACGGCTTGCGCCTGGATGCGCGCGGCCTGGGCCTGGATCTGCTGCGGGGTGTCGAACATCACGCCGCCAGGGGCGGCGCTGAACAGCGGGCTGGTCGGCTTGGCCGAGTGGCACACGGTGCAGCGTTCCTGGATGACGGTGTGGATCTTGTCGAAGCTGCCGGTGGCCGCCTGGGCCGTGGCCTGGGCAGGTTCCGCGGCCGGTGCCTGGGCAGGCTTGGCGGCCTCCTCGGCGCGCAGCTCGGCGGCGGTCTTGCCACCGACGGCCGTGGCCGGCAGCGGCTGGTACTCGACCTTGGCGGCGGCTTGTTCCGGGGCGGTCGGCAGCGGCTTGGGACCGGTCACGTAGGCCAGGCAGATCATCGCCAGGGCGCCGACGGGCAGGGTCCAGGCGTACTTGTTGCTGTCGTGGCGGGTGTTGAAGTAGTGACGGATCAGCACCGCGGCCACCGCGATCCCGGCCAGGATCAGCCAGTTGTACTGGCTGCCGTAGGTGCTCGGGAAGTGGTTGCTGATCATGATGAACAGCACCGGCAGGGTGAAGTAGTTGTTGTGGCGCGAACGCAGCAGGCCCTTGGCCGGCAGTACCGGGTCGGGGGTCTGGTTGTTCTCGATCGCCGCCACCAGCTGGCGCTGGGCCGGCATGATGATGCGGAACACGTTGCCGACCATGATGGTGCCGATGATCGCGCCGGTGTGCAGGTAGGCACCACGGCCGCTGAACACCAGGCTGAAGCCCCAGCAGGCGGCGATGATCAGTACGAACAGCACGCCGCCCAGCAGGGCCGGTTGCTTGCCCAGGGGCGAGTCGCACAGGAAGTCGTAGATGAACCAGCCGGCAACCAGCGAACCGATGCCGATGGCCACGCCTTCGGCACCGCTCAGGGTGCTGCCGGGCGCCAGCAGGTAAAGGCTTGGGTTCCAGTAGAACACCACGCACAGCAAGGCGATCCCGGACATCCAGGTGAAGTAGGCTTCCCATTTGAACCAGTGCAGGTTCTCGGGCATTTTCGGCGGCGCGAGCTTGTATTTCTCCAGGTGGTAGATACCACCGCCGTGGATGGCCCAGAGGTCACCCGACAACCCATCGCGCGGGTTGCTTCGGTTCAGGTGGTTCTCCAGCCAGACAAAGTAGAACGATGCACCGATCCAGGCGACACCGGTGATCATGTGAACCCAGCGAATGCTCAGGTTCAGCCATTCGTGAAGGTGTGCTTCCACAGTATGTACCTCTCGCCGGCCACCCTCAGGGCGGACCTTGGATGACCGACCTTTTCTTATTGGTGGGGATTGAGGATCAACATCTGTTCCTCGGGGAAGTAATGCTCATCGCAGTTGTTGCCGGAACCACTGCGATCAACCACCAGGAAGTCATCCCGCTTTTCGATCGTCAGCACCGGGTGGTGCCAGACGCCGCGATGGTAATTAACGCCCTGCCTGCCATTGCTGCGGAAGGCTCGGACCAAGCCTGATACAGGTGCATCGCCAACCGGCGCGACCACGATCAGAAAGGGGTTGCCGAGCAGCGGGATGAAAGCCTGGCTGCCCAGCGGATGGCGTTCCAGCATGCGTACGGTCAGCGGCATGTCCAGCGCGTCGGCGCGGAAGATGCTGATGATCGCCTTGTCCTCGGGCTCGGCGGTCTCGACCGTGGCGAGCTTGTGGAAGCGCATGGTCGAGCCATTGTTGATCATGAAGTGGTCGCTGCCGTCGGTTTCGATCACGTCACCGAAGGGGGCGAAGGCTTCTTTGCTCAGGGGCTCGATCATCAGGGTGCGCATGCGGGTCTCTCTTATATGTTCGTTGTACTGAAAAGTTCGGCTGTCGCTTACAGCTGCAGCAGGCGGAACAGGGCGATCAGGTTGATCTGCGCCAGGGCTTCCTTGAACTCGGCATCCTGGTCGTTGTGGATGCGCTTTTCGAAGGCGGCGAGGATCTGGTGCCGGTTGCTGCCCTTGACCGCCATGATGAACGGGAACTGGAACTTGGCCTTGTAGGCGTCGTTCAGCTCGGTGAAGCGGGCGAACTCCTCGGCGGTGCACTGGTGGATGCCGGCGCCGGCCTGTTCATTGGTGCTCGACTCGGTCAGCTCACCCTGGATGGCGGCCTTGCCGGCCAGGTCCGGGTGAGCGTTGATCAGTGCCAGTTGCTCGGCATGGCTGGCGCTGAGCAGGATGTCGCTCATACGCTGATGCAGCGCCTCGATTTCGTCCAGCTCGGCCAGCTGGCCCAGGTCGTAGGCTTTCTCGGCGACCCACGGCGAGTGCTCGTAGATGTCGGCGAAGGCGGCGACGAAGGCGGCGCGCTCGAGGGTGGAAGGCTTGAGGGTCTTGAAGGCGGTCATCAGGCGTTCTCTTTCTTGTACGGGTGGGTGGCGTGCCAGTGGCGGGCGATGTCCGCGCGACGGGCGAACCAGACCTGCTCGTGGCTCTTGGCGTAGTCGACGAAGCGCTTGAGCGCGGCCAGGCGCGCCGGGCGGCCGACCAGGCGGCAGTGCAGGCCGATCGAGAGCATCTTCGGTGCCTCGGCGCCTTCGGCGTAGAGCACGTCGAAGGCGTCCTTCAGGTACTGGAAGAACTGTTCGCCGCAGTTGAAACCCTGGACCTGGGTGAAGCGCATGTCGTTGGTGTCCAGGGTGTAGGGGATCACCAGGTGCGGCTTGTCGGTGGGGTTGTTCGGCTCCCAGTAGGGCAGGTCGTCGTCGTAGGTATCGCTGTCGTAGAGGAAGCCGCCTTCCTCCATCACCAGGCGCCGGGTGTTCGGGCCGGTGCGGCCGGTGTACCAGCCCACGGGGCGCTCGCCGGTGATCTCGGCGAGGATGCGGATGGCCTCGAGCATGTGCTCGCGCTCTTGCGCTTCATCCATGTACTGGTAGTCGATCCAGCGGTAGCCGTGGCTGCAGATCTCGTGGCCGGCTTCGGCCATGGCGCGGATCACGTCGGGGTGGCGCTGGGCGGCCATGGCCACGGCGAAGATGGTCAGCGGCACGCCGCTGTCCTTGAACAGCTTGAGCAGGCGCCAGACGCCGGCGCGGCTGCCGTATTCGTAGAGCGACTCCATGCTCATGTTGCGCACGCCCTGCAGCGGCTGGGCGGCGACCATTTCGGAAAGGAACGCTTCGGACTCCTTGTCGCCGTGCAGGATGTTGCGCTCGCCACCTTCTTCGTAGTTGAGCACGAAGGACAGCGCAATGCGGGCATTCCCCGGCCATTGCGGATGAGGTGGGTTGTTGCCGTAACCGATCAGGTCGCGTGGGTAGTCAGCGCTCACTGCAGTCTTCCTTCTTGTTCGTTAATGCGGTGGGTGGGCGGGCCGCGTCGGGATGTCGCACCACCAGATGGGCTGATTGTATACAACTTCTGAAATCTTTTGTAAGCCTGTTTTTCCGCATTTCTTCCCATTTGTCGCGTGAGAATGGCTTGCAAGAAACCTGCCCGATTGGTCAGTTAATGCTGTGGGGTGCGTGATGGCGCGTGTCTTTGCGACTGGCGGCCTGTTCTGTGGAGGTTGCGCGGGAGGGGATAAAAAATTGTGTACAATATATCCGTAAACTGTCTTAATGACGTCATTCCCGCACGCCGCAGGCCCCGTGCCCGGTGATTGCCGTGTATTTTTTGCCCACGCATACGACAAGAGGCGACAAGCAAATGGGACGTTTGACCACACACGTACTGGACGCCGCGCATGGCTGCCCGGGCAGCTCGATCAAGGTCGAGCTGTACCGCGTCGAAGGCCAGCAGCTGGAGCTGGTGAACACCGCCCTGACCAACAGCGATGGCCGCGTCGACGCGCCGTTGCTGCAGGGCGACGACTACCGCACCGGCGTCTATCAACTGCAGTTCAGCGCCGGTGACTACTACCGCGCCAAGGGCGTGAAGCTGCCGGACACCGCGTTCCTCGACGTGGTCGTGCTGCGCTTTGGTATCGACGAGCAGCAGGAGCACTACCACGTGCCGCTGCTGATCTCGCCGTACAGCTATTCGACCTATCGTGGAAGCTAGTTGGTCGCTAGAAGAATCTTCGTAGGTCCTTGGCCCGCTCTCACACTGGCGGGCTTTTTTTCGCCTCCGATAAAGTGCGGGGTTGGCATTTGCCTCTTAGCCGAATACCAGGGCGTCCGGATTCCGTGGAATATTCAGGGGCGGCAGACTGTTGCCATTGCTGAGGTAGTAGGCATCAAGGGCAAGAGCCTCGTACCAGAAGAGACGGCCAGTCCTCAGGTGTTCGCTCTCGTTTTCCGTCAATGGGAAAAAGGCCAGTTTCATTTTTTCCGTTTCACCCTGGGGCCAGCGCCATGCCGCGGAATGGCCATTGTAGCGATCGTCCCAGAATATGCCGGCCGAGGTGGCGAACTGGCCAATACGGGCCTTGAAGTTTTTCGTTTGCCCGATGTATTTGATATGGCTGTTGGCAGGGTGTGGGACATCGCAGACATCGCCCCACGCGATACAGTACACGCCCGATTGGTCGATAACGCTCGCAAGCAGTGGATCAACTTGTAGCGAGCGCCCGCCCGGCCCCGGCCAGAAACAGGCGAGAATATCGGACCAGGCGAACCAGCGTTGAAGGTGGGGGGTGAGGTCAAAAGCGGGTGGTGTCATGACGGGCTGTCCTTGCACGATAGATGAGTGCTGATCCTGCAAGGAAGCGTGATGGTGAGCAAGCGGGAGCTGGACCGGCAAGACAATTGGCCCGGCTTGCGCTGGCAGCCCTCATGGGACGTGTGGTCTCCCATGAGGGGTGATGACCTTCCGGTGGGTTGGTCGCGTCAGAGGAACACAAACTTGGCAATGAAGATCAGGCACAGCACCCAAAGGCTCGCCGAGATCTCCTTGTACTTGCCGGTCCCGGCCTTCAGCGCCACATAGCTGATGAAGCCCAGGGCAATGCCGTCCGCCACCGAGAAGGTCAGCGGCATCATGATCACCGTGACGATCGCCGGAATGCTGTCGGTGGCTTCGTCCCACTCGATATGCGCCATGCTGCCCATCATCAGCATCGCCACGTAGATCAACGCGCCGGCGGTTGCATAGGCCGGAATCATCCCGGCCAGCGGGGCGAAGAACATCGCGGCAACGAACAGCAGGCCCACCACCACGGCCGTCAGGCCGGTACGCCCACCCGCCGCCACGCCCGCGGCACTTTCCACGTAGCTGGTCACCGGCGGCACGCCGACCACCGCGCCGAACACGCTGGAGGTACTGTCGGCCTTCAGTGCCCGCGACAGGTTCTCGATGCGCCCGTCCGGCGCCACCAGGTTGGCACGCTGGGCCACGCCCATCAGCGTGCCGGCGGTGTCGAACATGTGCACGAACAGGAACGCCAGCACCACGCTGATCATGCTGACGTTGAACACCCCGGCCACGTCCATGGCCATCCAGGTCGGCGCCAGGCTCGGCGGCATCGACATCACCCCGCCGAACTTGACCAGGCCCAGGCCCCAGCCGGCCAGGGTGACGCCGATGATGCTGATCAGGATCGCACCGAACACCCGTTTGTAGCTGAGGATGGCGATCAACAGGAAGCACACGGCCGCCAGCAGCGGGCCGGGCTCATGCAGCGAGCCCAGCTTGACCAGGGTGGCCGGGCTGTCGACGATGATGCCGGCGGTCTTCAGGCCGATCAGCCCGAGGAACAATCCGACGCCGGCCCCCATGGCATGGCGCAGGCTTACCGGGATGCTGTTGAGCAGCCACTCGCGCACCCGCGAAACCGTCAGGAACATGAACAGCACGCCCGAGACGAATACCGCTCCCAGCGCCGTTTCCCAGTTGTAACCCATGGTGCCGACCACGGTGTAGGTGAAGAAGGCGTTGAGGCCCATGCCCGGCGCCAGGCCCACCGGCCAGTTGGCGTACAGGCCCATCAGCAGGCAGCCGAGGGCGGCGGCGATGCAGGTGGCGACGAATGCCGCACCGTGGTCGATGCCGGCGTCGGCCATGATGTTGGGGTTGACGAAGATGATGTAGGCCATGGTGATGAAGGTGGTCACCCCGGCGATCAGTTCGGTCCTGACGGTAGTGCCGTGTCGCTTGAGTTTGAAAATCCGCTCCAGCCAGCCCGATTCGAGCGGTGGGGCGAGATCCAGCGTAGGTGCTTCGGATTTGCGGCTTTCCACAGCGAGTACTCCTCAAGTCTTTCTTGTTGTTCGAAGCCTGGTCCTGAGCCGATGCACTTGGGGGCTTCGCGAGGGAGGGTGTGGCAGACGTCCGACCATTTTGTTGACTTCTGGGTCAGGAAGTTGCTCGCAGGATTATGCTTTTGTGTACAAATAAAGCAAATAATGTTTTATCTTTTGTGCGTACAAACGGTCGTACAACGGCTATATAGGTAAAAGGCCACCTGCAGAAACGGGTCAGCCTGTGTACAATGGCGCCATACCTTGGCCCTTCATCTTCATTTCCGGACTTGCCATCCCCCCGTCGACGGGCATTACAGTCACGGTTCGACTGGCAGATCCCTTGTGCTCGAGCGCCCATGAACGAACAGCTGCAACCTCTGAAAAAACCTGTGCGCACTGGCAAGGCCGGTCGCAGCGGTACCCAGGACGACATCGTCTACGCGCACATCTTCGAGGCGATCCTCGAGCAGCGCCTGGCCCCGGGCACCAAGTTGAGCGAGGAAGCACTGGGCGAGATCTTTGGCGTCAGCCGCACCATCATCCGCCGCGCGCTGTCGCGCCTGGCCCATGAAAGCGTGGTGCTGCTGCGGCCGAACCGCGGCGCGGTGGTGGCCAGCCCGACGGTGGAAGAGGCGCGCCAGGTGTTCTTCTCGCGGCGCATGGTCGAGCGCGCCATCACCGAACTGGCCGTGCAGCACGCCACCGTCGAGCAGCTCAACGAACTGCGCCAGATGGTCCGCGAGGAGCGCGACAGCTTCTCCCGCGGTGATCGCGGCGCCGGTATCCGCCTGTCCGGCGAGTTCCACCTCAAGCTGGCCGAGGCTGCGGGCAACGCGCCACTGGTGAGCTTCCAGCGCAGCCTGGTGTCGCAGACCTCGCTGATCATCGCCCAGTACGAGAGCGGCAACCGCTCGCACTGCTCGTACGACGAGCACATGCAACTGATCGACGCCATCGAGGCCCGTGACGCCGAGCAAGCGGTGAGCCTGATGATGCACCACATGGACCATATCGACAGCAAGCTCAACCTCGACGAGGAGAGCGCCTCGGACGATCTGCACGCGGTGTTCTCGCACCTGCTGAAAAAGCCCAAGGCCAGCGCCAAGGGTTGATCGTTTGCCTGTATGAACCAGGGGCCGCTTTGCGGCCCCTGGTCGTTTCTGGCCACTGGCCAAAGCTCTGCTAGATTTCTCTTCAGCAAACCTTCATCGAGCAGTTGGGCTTGCGCAGTCGTTGCGTCCAATTACTTGAGGAATGCTCCATGAGTTCGTCCCTGGGTGTGCGCATGGGTGCCGAGTTGGTCGGCACGTTCTGGTTGGTCCTTGGCGGGTGCGGCAGCGCGGTGCTGGCCGCAAGCTCCCCGGTCGGCATCGGTGTCCTCGGTGTCGCCTTCGCCTTCGGCCTGACGGTCCTGACCATGGCCTTCGCCATCGGTCATATCTCCGGTTGTCACCTCAACCCCGCCGTGTCGTTCGGCCTGGTGGTGGGCGGGCGCTTCCCGGTCAAAGAGTTGCTGCCCTATGTGATCGCCCAGGTGATCGGCGCGATCCTCGCCGCGGCGGTGATCTACTTCATCGCCAGCGGCAAGGCCGGTTTCGAGCTGGCCAACGGCTTGGCCTCCAACGGCTACGGCGAGCACTCGCCCGGTGGCTACAGCTTGGCGGCAGGCTTTACCAGCGAAGTGGTGATGACCGCGATGTTCCTGGTGATCATCATGGGCGCCACGGATGCCCGGGCGCCGGCGGGGTTCGCGCCGATCGCCATCGGCCTGGCGCTGACCCTGATCCACCTGATCTCGATCCCGGTGACCAACACCTCGGTGAACCCGGCGCGCAGCACGGGGCCGGCGTTGTTCGTCGGTGGCTGGGCCGTGCAGCAGCTATGGCTGTTCTGGGTGGCACCGCTGATCGGCGCGGCGATCGGCGGTGCGCTCTATCGAGGCCTGGCTAAACAGCCTTAGCGCTGGTGCACGCAACGCCCGGCGGCGTAGGTTTCACGCACGGTACGGTCGTCGCCCAGGGTGGTGAGCACGAACAGGGTCTCCTCGATGTTCTTCGACTGCTGCAGGCGGTAGTCCAGCAGCGGCGTGGCCTTGTAGTCGAGCACCACGAAGTCGGCGTCATTGCCCGGGCGCAGGCTGCCGATGCGATCGTCCAGGCGCAGGGCGCGGGCGCCGCCGAGGGTGGCCAGGTACAGCGACTTGTAAGGGTGCAGGCGCGCGCCTTGCAGTTGCATCACCTTGTACGCCTCGTTCAGGGTGTTGAGCAGCGAGAAGCTGGTGCCGGCGCCGACGTCGGTGCCCAGGCCCACGTTGACCTTGAAGCGCTCGGCCTGGGGCAGGTTGAACAGGCCGCTGCCGAGGAACAGGTTGGAGGTCGGGCAGAAGGCGATGGCCGAGCCGGTCTCGGCCAGGCGCTGGCACTCGTCGTCGCACAGGTGCACGCCGTGGGCGAACACCGAGCGCTCGCCGAGCAGCTCGAAGTGGTCGTAGACGTCCAGGTAGCCTTTCTGCTCGGGGAACAGCGACTTGACCCAGTCGATTTCCTTGAGGTTCTCAGACAGGTGGGTGTGCATGTACACGCCCGGGTGCTCCTTGAGCAACTGGCCGGCCACGCTCAATTGCTCCGGCGTGCTGGTCGGCGCGAAGCGCGGGGTGACCGCGTAGTGCAGGCGGCCCTTGCCGTGCCAGCGTTCGATCAGCGCCTTGCTGTCGCGGTAGCTGGATTCGGCGGTGTCGGTCAGGTAGTCGGGGGCGTTGCGGTCCATCATCACCTTGCCGGCGATCATGCGCAGGTCAAGGCGCTCGGCCTCCTCGAACAGGGCGTTGACCGACTCCGGGTGCACGCTGCCGAACACCAGGGCGGTGGTGGTGCCGTTGCGCAGCAGCTCCTTGAGGAAGATCTTCGCCACCTGGTCGGCATGGGCCTTGTCGGCGAACTGTTTCTCGCAGGGGAAGGTATAGGTGTTCAGCCAGTCCAGCAGTTGCTCGCCGTAGGAACCGATCATGCCGGTCTGCGGGAAGTGGATGTGGGTGTCGATGAAGCCCGGGGTGATCAGGGCGTCCGGGTAATGTTGCACCGGGATGCCGGCGTCGAGGGTCGGCAGCAGCTCACTGGCATGGCCCAGGGCGCTGATGCGGCCGTTGTCGACCACCAGCAGGCCGTCTTCATAGTATTCGCAGGACGCCTCCAGGCCGACCTCGGCGGGGTCGGCGATGCTGTGCAGGATGGCGGCTCGGTAGGCTTTGCGGGTTGCGCTCATGGGGCTCTCGTCAAAGGGTCTGGCTGCGTCGCGAGGACGGCAGCAACTGGGCGATGGGGCCTGAGTTGGCGGCAGCGTCGTGCTGGCCGAAGCAGGCGTTGTAGGTGGCAATGATCTCGGCGGCGATGGACACGGCGATCTCGATCGGCAGCTTGCCCTTGACCTCGGCCAGGCCCATCGGGCAGCGCATCCGCGCCATCAGCGCGTCGTCGAAACCGCGCTCGCGCAGGCGGTGCTCGAACTTGACCCGCTTGGTCTTCGAGCCGATCAGGCCGAACCAGGTGAAATCGTTGCGCTTGAGGATCGCGGCGGTCAGCTCCAGGTCCAGCTGGTGGTTGTGGGTCATGACGATGCAGTAGCTGCCGGCGGGCAGGTCGGCGACTTCGTCGACCGGCTCTTCGCTGACGATCCGGCTCACCCCGTTGGGGATGACATCGGGGAACTCCTGCTCGCGCGAGTCGATCCAGCGCACCCGGCAGGGCAGCGCGGCGAGCAAGGGTACCAGAGCGCGGCCGACATGGCCCGCGCCGAACACGGCGATCTCGGCCTGCACGCCGGTCATCGGCTCGAACAGCAGCACGGTGGCGCCACCGCAGCACTGGCCGAGGCTGGCGCCGAGGCTGAAGCGCTCCAGATGCGGGGTGCTGCGGTGTTCCTCGAGCATCTGCCGGGCGATGTGCAGGGCCTTGAACTCCAGGTGACCGCCGCCGATGGTGTCGTACAGCGCGCTGGCGCTGACCACCATTTTCGAGCCGGCATTGCGCGGCGTGGAGCCGCGTTCCTCGATGATGGTCACCAGGACGCAGGGTTCGCCGCGGGCTTGATGGTCGGCGAGGGCGTTGATCCATTGGTGCATGTCTTCAATCCTCCTCTGTCCCCAGTGTAGGAGCGGCCTTGTGCCGCGAAAGGGCTGCGTAGCAGCCCCAAAATCTTCATTGCGGCACAGATCCAGGGGCCGCTGCGCGACCCTTTCGCGGCACAAGGCCGCTCCTACACAGTGGCGCGGCGTCAGTGCGTCACCGGTTCCAGTTCTTGTTCGGCAGGCTGCTGCGCAGCCACCGCTTTGCGCATCTGCTCGCACCCCCACAGCACTCGCTCCGGCGTCGACGGCGCGTCGATGTTCGGCTGCACGCGGTAGTCGGCGATGCTCGCCACTGCGTCCTTGATCGCGCACCAGGCGGCGATGCCGAGCATGAACGGCGGCTCGCCCACGGCCTTGGAATGGAACACCGTGTCCTCGGGGTTCTTGCGGTTCTCCACCAGTTTGACGCGCATGTCGATCGGCATGTCGGCCACCGCCGGGATCTTGTAGCTGGCCGGGCCGTTGGTCATCAACTTGCCCTTGGCGTTCCACACCAGCTCCTCGGTGGTCAGCCAGCCCATGCCCTGGACGAAGCCGCCCTCGACCTGGCCGATATCGATGGCCGGGTTCAGCGAGTCGCCGACGTCGTGCAGGATGTCGGCGCGCAGCATCTTGTACTCGCCGGTCAGGGTGTCGACGATCACCTCCACGCACGCCGCGCCGAAGGCGAAGTAGTAGAACGGCCGGCCACGGGCCTGGGAGCGGTCGTAGAAGATCTTCGGCGTGCGGTAGAAACCGGTGGTCGACAGCGACACCTGGGCGAAGTAGGCCTGCTGCACCAGTTGCTCGAAGCTGACGATCTGGTCGCGCACGCGCACATGGCCGTTGCGGAACTCGACGTCTTCCTCGGTGACGTTGTAGTGCCGGGCGGCGAACTCGGTCAGGCGCTTCTTGAGGATCTCGGCGGCATTCTGCGCCGCCTTGCCGTTCAGGTCGGCGCCGCTGGAGGCTGCGGTCGGCGAGGTGTTGGGTACCTTGTCGGTGTTGGTGGCGGTGATCTGGATACGGTTGAAGTCGACCTGGAACACCTGGGCCACCACCTGGGCCACCTTGGTGTTCAGGCCCTGGCCCATCTCGGTGCCGCCGTGGTTGAGGTGGATGCTGCCGTCGGTGTAGATGTGGATCAAAGCACCGGCCTGGTTGAGGAAGGTGGCGGTGAACGAGATGCCGAATTTCACCGGGGTCAGCGCCAGGCCCTTTTTCAGTACCGGGCTGTTGGCGTTGAAGCGGCGGATCGATTCGCGGCGCTCGTGGTAGTCGCTGCTCGCCTCGATCTCGGCAGTCATTTCCTCGAGCATGTTGTGCTCGACGGTCTGGTAGTAGTGGGTGACGTTGCGCTCGGTCTTGCCGTAGTAGTTGGCCTTGCGCACCGCCAGCGGGTCCAGCGCCAGGTGGCGGGCGATATGGTCCATCACCTGTTCGATGGCGACCATGCCTTGTGGGCCGCCGAAGCCGCGGTAGGCGGTGTTGGACGCGGTGTTGGTCTTGCAGCGGTGGCCGTGCACCGTGGCGTCGCCCAGGTAGTAGGCGTTGTCGGAGTGGAACATGGCGCGGTCGACGATCGAGCCGGACAGGTCGGGCGAGTAGCCGCAGTTGCCGGCCAGGTCGAAGTTGATGCCGTGCAGGCGGCCGCTGTCGTCGAAGCCGACGTCGTACTCGACGTAGAACGGATGGCGCTTGCCGGTCATCATCATGTCTTCGACACGGGGCAGGCGCATCTTGGTCGGCTGGCCGGTCAGGCGCGCGATCACCGCGCACAGGCAGGCGGGGCTGGCGGCCTGGGTTTCCTTGCCGCCGAAGCCGCCGCCCATGCGGCGCATGTCGACGACGATCTTGTGCATCGGCACGTCGAGCACCTCGGCGACCAGCTTCTGCACCTCGGTGGGGTTCTGCGTGGAGCAGTAGACGATCATGCCGCCGTCTTCGCTGGGCATCACCGAGCTGATCTGGGTTTCCAGGTAGAAGTGCTCCTGGCCGCCGATGTGCAGGCTGCCCTGGATGCGGTGCGGGGCGCTGGCCAGGGCCGCGTCCGAATCGCCGCGCTTGTGGGTGTGGCTGTCGAGCACGAAGTGTTTCTTGCGCAGCGCCTCGACCACATCGAGTATCGGTTCCAGGTCTTCGTATTCGACGATCGCCGCCATCGCCGCACGGCGGGCGGTGTCCAGGTCGCGGGCGGCCACGGCGAGCACCGGCTGGCCGAAGAACTCGACCTTGTCGATGGCCAGCAGCGGGTCGCCGGCCACCACCGGGCCGATATCCTTGAGCCCCGGGATGTCCTCGTGGGTGATGGCGATGCGCACGCCTTCGAACTGGTAGCAGGGCGTGGTGTCGATGCGCAGGATGCGCGCATGGGCGCGGTCCGCGGTGCGCGCATAGACGTGCAGCTGGTTGGGGAACTCCAGGCGGTCGTCGATGTACACCGCCTCGCCCGCCACGTGCTTGTCGGCGCTGTCGTGCTTGAGGCTGCGGCCGACCCCGGTGGTCAGGTCCTGGCTGAACAGTGCGGCCATCTCGGCCTGGCTCTTGACGGCGTGATGGTTAGACATAGGCGGTCACCCGGGTTTCGATGTGCGGCGTTTGCAGTTCGATGAAGTACTTGCGCAGCAGGTTCTGCGCGGTCAGCAGGCGGTACTCGCGGCTGGCGCGGAAGTCGCTGAGCGGGGTGAAGTCCTCGGCCAGGGCCTGGCAGGCGCGCTCGACGCTGGCCTGGTTCCAAGGCTTGCCGCGTAGCGCGGCCTCGCAGGCGCGGGCGCGTTTGGGGATCGCCGCCATGCCGCCGAAGGCGATGCGCACGCCGCTGACCACGCCGTTCTCGATGCTCAGGTTGAACGCCGCGCATACGGCGGAGATATCGTCGTCCAGGCGCTTGGACACTTTATAGGCGCGGAACGCCCAGTCGTTGCTGGCGCGTGGCACGATGATCTTCTCGATGAACTCGCTGTCCTGGCGCGCGGTGATGCGGTAGTCGATGAAGTAGTCTTCCAGGGCCAGGGTGCGCTGGCGCTCGCCCTGGCGCAGGACGATCTGCGCATCGAGGGCGATCAGCAGGGGCGGCGAGTCGCCGATCGGCGAGGCGTTGCCGATGTTGCCGCCCAGGGTGCCCTGGTTGCGGATCTGCAGCGAGGCGAAGCGGTGCAGCAGGTCGCCGAAGTCGGGGTATTCCTCGTTGAGCGCGGTGTAGCAGTCGGTCAGCGGGGTGGCGGCGCCGATCTCCAGGTGGGTGGCGGTCTTGTCGATGCGCTTGAGTTCGGCGACATGGCCGACGTAGATCATCACCGGCAGGGTGCGGTGGAACTGGGTGACCTCCAGCGCCAGGTCGGTGCCGCCGGCCAGCAGGCGCGCCTCGGGGTGCGAGCTATAGAGGTCGGCCAGGTCGGCCACGGTCAGCGGCACCAGGCAGCGCTTGTC
Organism: Pseudomonas sp. BW16M2; assembly: GCF_014268865.1. Classification (NCBI taxonomy): domain Bacteria; kingdom Pseudomonadati; phylum Pseudomonadota; class Gammaproteobacteria; order Pseudomonadales; family Pseudomonadaceae; genus Pseudomonas; species Pseudomonas sp. BW16M2. The sequence goes on from NZ_JABWRI010000034.1 coordinate 38,142, forward strand.
GCCGCTGTTGAGCTCGCCGGTCTGTTGCGGGGCGATGGCCTTGAGGCGGGCGATGGTCTGCGCCTGCTGGGCGTCGAACTGGTCGCGGCAGGGGCGGGCGCAGCTCTGCTCGGCGGCTTCGAGGATCGGCCGGTAGCCGGTGCAGCGGCACAGGTTGCCGGCCAGGGCCTCCTGGGCCTGGTGCAGGTCGTGGCCCTCGCTGTTCTTCTGCAGGGCGAACAGCGACATGACGAAACCGGGGGTGCAGAAGCCGCACTGCGAACCATGGCAGTCGGCCATGGCCTTCTGCACGCTGTGCAGCTCGCCCTGGTGCTTTAGGCCCTCGACGCTGATCAGCTGCTTGCCGTGCAGGGAGGACACGAACGTCAGGCACGAGTTGAGGCTGCGGTAGCGGATAGCGTCGCCGCCCTGGTCGTCCTCGACGAGTTCGCCGACGACCACGGTGCAGGCGCCGCAGTCGCCGCTGGCGCAGCCTTCCTTGGTGCCGGGTTTGCCCAGGTGCTCGCGCAGGTATTGCAGCACCGTCATGTTCGGGTCCAGGGCGTGCTCGTTGCGCAGCTCCTGGTTGACGAGAAACTGGATCACGGGGGAGGGCCTCGCAATGGTTTTATTGTTGTTCGGGCGGACTCTAAGCAACGCTTGACCCTGAGGTCAATAATTTTCTGACTCAAAGGTCAAGATTTCGCCCAGAGGCCTTCCGAACCGCTTCATCGAGCCTTTCTCCAAGCATAGTTCGCGCCGAGTGGGAAAGTTGACCCGCCAGTCGCACAAAGCACGTCGCGCCGCTGCGCGGGCACGGGACAAGTGCGCTACAATCGCGCCCTTGTGCACAGCTACCCAGATCGCGAAGGAAAACCATGACGTTCAAGGCGCCGGACAGCCTCTCCGAGCAAATTGCCCACTACCTGGCCGAGCGGATCATCCGCGGCGAACTCGCACCCGGCGAGCGCATCCAGGAGCAGAAGGTCACCCAGGCCCTCAACGTCAGCCGCGGCTCGGTGCGCGAGGCGCTGCTCATCCTCGAACGCCGCCACCTGGTGGCGATCCTGCCGCGCCGCGGCGCCCATGTGACCGAGCTGGACGAGAACAGCGTGCGCAGCCTGTGTACCCTGATGGGCGAGTTCTACATCCTGCTGGGCAACGCCGTTGCCCAACATTGGCGCAGCGACAGCGACCTGCGCCCGTTCCTGGACATCCAGCAGCGCCTCAAGCAGGCCCACGCCGCCAAAGACATAAAGGCCTTCGTCGGCGACAGCTTCGCGGTGATGCGCGCCGCCTATCCGTTCGCCAACAACCCGTACCTGCAGGAAACCGTCGAGAACCTGCAGCCGGCCATGAGCCGCGCCTACTACCTTGCCCTGGACCAGCGCCAGGCCAACATGGTCGATTACCTGGAGCTGTTCGCCCGCCTGCTCGAAGCCGTGGTCGCCCGCGACCTGCCGCGCATCCGCGAGGTGCTCACCGCCTATTGCCAGCGCAGTTGCGAACTGGTGCTGGCGGCGCTGGCGCGGGTCTGACCGATGCGCCTGAAGTGCATCCGCCTGGCCGGGTTCAAGTCCTTCGTCGACCCGACCACGGTCAACTTCCCCAGCAACATGGCGGCCGTGGTCGGCCCCAATGGCTGCGGCAAGTCCAACATCATCGACGCGGTGCGCTGGGTGATGGGCGAAAGCTCGGCCAAGAACCTGCGCGGCGAGTCGATGACCGATGTCATCTTCAACGGCTCCACCAGCCGCAAGCCGGTCAGCCAGGCCAGCATCGAGCTGGTGTTCGACAACAGCGACAACTCGCTGGTCGGCGAGTACGCCGCCTACGCCGAGATCTCGATCCGCCGCAAGGTCACCCGCGACGGGCAGAACACCTATTACCTCAACGGCACCAAGTGCCGGCGCCGTGATATCACCGATATCTTCCTCGGCACGGGCCTGGGGCCGCGCAGCTACTCGATCATCGAACAGGGCATGATCTCCAAGCTGATCGAGGCCAAGCCCGAGGAGTTGCGCAACTTCATCGAGGAGGCGGCGGGCATCTCCAAGTACAAGGAGCGCCGCCGCGAGACCGAGAACCGTATCCGCCGCACCCAGGAGAACCTGGCGCGCCTGACCGACCTGCGTGAAGAGCTGGAACGCCAGCTCGAGCGCCTGCACCGCCAGGCCCAGGCCGCCGAGAAGTACCGCGAGTACAAGGCCGAGGAACGCCAGCTCAAGGCGCGCCTGGCGGCCTTGCGCTGGCGCGACCTGGATCAGCGGGTGCGCCAGCGCGAGACGGTCATCGGCGACCAGGAGATCGCCTTCGAGGCCCTGGTGGCCGAGCAGCGCAACGCCGATGCCAGCATCGAGCGCCTGCGCGACGGCCATCATGAGCTGTCCGAACGCTTCAACCAGGTGCAGGGCCGCTTTTATTCGGTGGCCGGCGATATCGCCCGGGTCGAGCAGAGCATCCAGCACGGCCAGCAGCGCCTGCGCCAGTTGCAGGACGACCTCAAGGAAGCCGAGCGCAGCCGCCTGGAAACCGAATCGCACCTGGGGCACGACCGCACCTTGCTGGCGACCCTGGGTGAAGAGCTGGCGATGCTCGAACCCGAGCAGGAACTGACCCTGGCCGCGGCCGAGGAGGCTGCGGCGACCCTGGAGGAGGCCGAGCTGGGCATGCACGGCTGGCAGGAGCAGTGGGACAGCTTCAACACCCGCTCCGCCGAGCCGCGCCGCCAGGCCGAAGTGCAGCAGGCGCGCCTGGCGCAGCTGGAGGCCAGCCTGGAACGCCTGGCCGAGCGCCAGCGCAAGCTGGGTGAAGAGCGTGACCAGCTCGGCGAGGATACGCAGGATACCGAGACCAGCGACTTGGGCGAACAGCTGGCCGGCAGCGAGTTGCTGCTCGAAGACCTCCAGTTGCAGGAGCAACAGGTGGTCGAGCAGCTGGAAACGTTGCGCGAGCAGATGCAGCAGGCCAGCCAGGCGCAGCAACAGCAGCAGGGTGACCTGCAGCGCCTGGGCGGGCGCCTGGCGTCCCTCGAAGCCTTGCAGCAGGCCGCGCTGGAGCCGGGTGTCGGGGCCGCCGACTGGCTGCGCGCCCAGGGCCTGGAACAGCGCCCACGGCTGGCCGAGGGGCTGCGGGTCGAGCCCGGCTGGGAGCTGGCGGTGGAAACGGTGCTGGGCGCCGATCTGCAGGCGGTGCTGCTGGATGACTTCACCGGCCTGGAGTTCGCCGCGCTGGAGCAGGGCGAACTGCGCCTGTTGATGGCGGGGGGAGAGGGCACGGCCGTCGCCGGCAGCCTGCTAGACAAGGTAGAAGGACGCGTCGACCTGTCGCCCTGGCTGGGCCAGGTCATGCCGGTGGACACTCTGGAGCAGGCCCTGGCCCGGCGGGCCTCGCTGGGCGCTGGGCAGAGCCTGGTCAGCCGCGACGGCTATTGGGTCGGGTGGCACTTCCTGCGGGTCAGCCGCGGTAGCGAGGCCCAGGGTGGCGTGCTGGCCCGGGCCCAGGAAATCGACCGCCTGGGCCGGGAGCAACTGGAGCAGGAAGCCTTGCTCGAGCAGCTCGACGAGCAGTTGCAACGCCTGCGTGAGCAGCAGCTCGACCTGGAGGAGCAGCGCGAGCAGTTGCGCCGTCGCAGTCAGGATGAAAGCCGTCAGCACGGCGAGCTCAAGGCACGCCTGTCCGCCGGCCGCGCCCGTGCCGAACAGCTGGAGCTGCGCCGCCGCCGCCTGCAGGAAGAACTGGCCGAACTGCAGGAGCAGCGCGCCCTGGAGCACGAGCAACTGGGTGAGGCGCGCCTGTTGCTGCAGGAAGCCCTGGAACTGATGGCCCAGGACACCGAACAGCGCGAGCTGCTGATGGCGCGTCGCGACACCCTGCGCGAAGGCCTCGACCGCATCCGCCAGGAAGCCCGCCAGCACAAGGACCACGCCCACCAGCTAGCCGTGCGCCTGGGCTCGCTGCGCGCCCAGTACGACTCGACCCGCCAGGCCCTCGAACGCCTGGAACAGCAGGCCGCGCGCCTGAGCGAGCGCCAGGAACAGTTGAACCTGAACCTGGAGGAGGGCGAGGCGCCGCTGGAAGAATTGCGCCTCAAGCTCGAGGAGCTGCTGGAACGACGCATGAGCGTCGACGAGGAAATGCGCCAGGCGCGCCTGCACATGGACGAGGCCGACCGTGAGCTGCGCGATGCCGAACGGCGCCGCACCCAGGCCGAGCAGCAGTCGCAATTGCTGCGCGGCCAGCTGGAACAGCAGCGCCTGGAGTCCCAGGGCCTGGACGTGCGACGCAAGACCTTGCAGGAACAACTGCTCGCCGACGGCTACGATCTTCATGGCGTGCTCGCCACGCTCGAGGCCGACGCCAGCGAGCAGGGCACCGAGCAGGCACTGGAGCAGCTCGAGGCGCGCATCCAGCGTCTGGGCGCGATCAACCTGGCGGCCATCGAAGAGTATGAACAGCAGTCCGAGCGCAAGCGTTACCTGGACGCCCAGGACGCCGATCTGGTCGAGGCGCTGGAGACCCTGGAAAACGTCATCCGCAAGATCGACAAGGAAACCCGCAACCGCTTCAAGGATACCTTTGATCAGATAAATGCCGGATTACAGGCACTTTTCCCAAAAGTTTTCGGTGGCGGCAGCGCTTATCTGGAACTGACGGGCGAAGATCTACTCGATACAGGGGTGACGATCATGGCGCGTCCACCGGGCAAGAAGAACAGCACTATCCATCTGCTGTCCGGCGGCGAGAAGGCACTCACGGCCCTGGCCCTGGTGTTCGCCATCTTCAAGCTGAACCCGGCGCCGTTCTGCATGCTCGACGAGGTCGACGCGCCGCTGGACGACGCCAACGTCGGGCGCTATGCCCGTTTGGTGAAGGAAATGAGCGAGGCCGTGCAGTTCATCTACATCACCCACAACAAGATCGCCATGGAAATGGCCGACCAGCTGATGGGGGTGACCATGCACGAGCCGGGCTGTTCACGTCTTGTAGCAGTCGATGTGGAAGAGGCGATGGCCATGGTCGATGCGTAAGGGGTAAAGAAAGGGTGTGAACATGTAGGCAAAAGCCTCAGCAGACGCGACAGACGGTGTAAAGTTGCCTTTGGTCGTGCTAGCTTAATGTCACTTGTTTTTTGCGTGGGTAAAACGCCTGTCAGAACATAGAGTTGGCGCCACGTGTTAAAGGCCTTTGAAGCCTTTGTTTTCAAGCATATTTTTTATAGAGGCACGGGATTACATGGAAATCGGTCTGCGCGAGTGGCTGATCGTCATCGGCATCATTGTCATCGCCGGTATTCTTTTCGACGGCTGGCGCCGCATGCGCGGCGGCAAGGGCAAGTTGAAGTTCCGTCTGGACCGTAGCTACGCCAACGCCCCGGACGATGACAGCGGCAGCGCCGAGGTGCTCGGCCCTGCGCGTGTGCTGGAAACCCACAAAGAACCCGAGCTGGACGAGTCCGACCTGCCGTCGGTGAGCGCCCCTGCGCGCGAACGGGAGCGCGAGCGCGAACCCAAGCCGGCCAAGGCCAAGCGCGGCAAGCGCAACCACAGCGAGCCGCAGCAGGGTGACCTGAACCTGGCCGCCGAGCCCCGCGAGCCCGATCTGTTCGAGGGTGGCGACGACGATTTCGCCGCCGACAACACCCGCGCCAACGGTTTCACCGCGCCGAGCACGCCGGCCAAGGAGCTGCCTCCGGCCGAGGAAGTGCTGGTGATCAGCGTCATTTCCCGTGACGAGGGTGGCTTCAAGGGCCCGGCACTGCTGCAGAACATACTCGAAAGCGGCCTGCGCTTCGGCGAGATGGACATCTTCCACCGTCACGAGAGCATGGCCGGTCACGGCGAAGTGCTGTTCTCCATGGCCAACGCGGTCAAGCCCGGCGTGTTCGACCTGGACGACATCGACCACTTCAGCACCCGTGCGGTGAGCTTCTTCCTCGGTCTGCCTGGCCCGCGTCATCCCAAGCAGGCCTTCGACGTGATGGTGGCCGCCGCCCGCAAGCTGGCCCATGAGCTCAACGGTGAACTCAAGGACGACCAGCGCAGCGTGCTCACCGCCCAGACCATCGAGCACTACCGCCAGCGCATCGTCGAGTTCGAGCGCCGCGCCCTGACCCAGAAACGCTGATGTGTACGAGCGGGCGGATCCAGCCTCGATCCGCGCCGCGATGATTCAAGCAAAAGAGCAGCCAGGGGCTGCTCTTTTGCTTTGCAAGAGAAGACGACCCATGAACGCCGAATCCCGAATCCATGCCCTGCGCGCCGAACTCGACCAGCACAACTACCGCTACTACGTGCTCGACGAACCCAGCGTGCCCGATGCCGAATACGACCGCCTGTTCAATGAGCTCAAGGCACTGGAGGCCGAGCACCCGCACCTGGTGACCCCGGACTCGCCGACCCAGCGCGTCGGTGGCACGGCGTTGGCGGCGTTCAGCCAGGTCCGTCACGAAGTGCCCATGCTCAGCCTGGGCAACGCCTTCGAGGAAGACGACCTGCGCGATTTCGGTCGCCGCGTGGTGGAGGGCCTGGATCTGCTGGGCGGCGAACAGGCGGCGGTGGACTACAGCTGCGAGCCGAAGCTCGACGGCCTGGCGGTAAGCCTGCTGTACCGTAATGGCCAACTGGTGCAGGGCGCCACCCGCGGCGACGGCACCACTGGCGAGGACATCAGCGCCAACGTGCGCACCGTGCGCAACATCCCGCTCAAGCTGCAGGGCGAGGGCTGGCCGGCGGTGCTGGAGGTGCGCGGCGAGGTGTACATGAGCAAGGCCGGCTTCGACCGGCTCAACGCCGCCCAGGCCGAAACCGGCGGCAAGACCTTCGCCAACCCGCGCAACGCCGCGGCCGGCAGTCTGCGCCAGCTGGACTCGAAGATCACCGCCAGCCGCCCGCTGGAGTTCTGCTGCTATGGCGTCGGCCAGGTGTCCGAAGCCTTTGGCGACAGCCATATCGGCATCCTCGAGAAGCTCAAGACCTGGGGGTTGCCGATCAGCCGCGAGCTGCGCCATGCCGCCGGTATCGATGAGTGCCTGGCCTACTACCGCGATATCGGCGCCCGCCGCAACGGCTTGCCCTATGAGATCGATGGCGTGGTGTTCAAGGTCAACAGCCTGGCCTCCCAGCGTGAGCTGGGCTTCCGCGCCCGCGAGCCGCGCTGGGCGATCGCCCACAAGTTCCCGGCCATGGAAGAGCTCACCGAGGTGCTCGACGTCGAGTTCCAGGTCGGGCGCACCGGCGCCGTGACTCCAGTGGCGCGGCTCAAGCCGGTCAAGGTGGCCGGCGTGACCGTGTCCAACGCCACCCTGCACAACATGGACGAGATCGCCCGGCTGGGCCTGCGCATCGGCGACACGGTGATCATTCGCCGCGCCGGCGATGTGATCCCGCAGGTGATGCAGGTGGTGCTCGACCGCCGTCCACAGGACGCCCGGCCGGTCGAGGTGCCCACGCAGTGCCCGGTGTGCGGCTCCCAGGTCGAGCGCACCCAGCTGGTCAAGCGCAGCAAGGGCAAGGAAACCACCAGCGAAGGCGCGGTGTACCGCTGCGTGGGGCGCCTGAGCTGCGCCGCCCAGCTCAAGCAGGCGATTATCCACTACGTGTCGCGCCGGGCCATGGACATCGACGGCCTGGGCGAGAAGAGCGTCGAGCAACTGGTCGACGAGAACCTGATCCGCTCGCCGGCCGATCTCTATCACCTGACCTTCGACCAGGTGGTGGCGCTGGAAGGCTTTGCCGAGGTGTCGAGCAACAAGCTGCTGGCCGCCATCGCGGCGAGCAAGCGCCCGAGCCTGGCGCGCTTCATCTATGCGCTGGGTATTCCCGATGTCGGCGAGGAGACCGCCAAGGTCCTGGCCCGCTCCCTGGGTAGCCTGGCGCGGGTGCAGGTGGCGTTGCCGCAGGTGCTGACCTATCTGCCCGACATCGGCCTGGAAGTCGCCCACGAGATTCACAACTTCTTTGAGGACAAGCACAACCAGGGTGTGATCAAGCAGCTACTTGAAAGTGGTATGGAGCTCCAGGATCAGGGTGAGTTGGCTGCCGAGTTTGCTGCAAGTGCAACATTTGCGGGAATGATCGCCAAACTCGATATCCCTTCGGTCGGACCGACAGGGGCAGAGAAACTGGTCGCTAAGATTGGAAGTCTTGAAAAAATCTTCGAAGCTGACCTCATCGCTCTGCGCCAAGCGGTCAACGCCAAACAGGCTGATGCTGTGCGTGCATTCTTCCAGGTGGCGACCAATCAAAAATTGGCCCGTGATATCGAGGCCCAGTTGCTGGAATTCGGCATGCACTGGTCGTGCGAGAAGAAGTCCGCCGAGGGCTTGCCGTTGGCCGGGCAGACCTGGGTGCTGACCGGCACCCTGGAACGCATGAGCCGCGATATCGCCAAGGAGAAGCTGGAAAGCCTGGGGGCCAAGGTGGCGGGTTCCGTGTCGGGCAAGACCCACTGCGTGGTCGCCGGCCCCGGCGCCGGCTCCAAGCTGGCCAAGGCCGCTGAGCTGGGTGTTGCAGTGATGGACGAGGAGGCGTTCGTGGGCTTCCTGGCGGAGCGTGGTATCAGCGTCTGACCCCGCAGGTCTTATCGCGGGGCAAGCCCGCTCCCACGGGTGATCGTACGTGGGAGTGGGCTTGCCCAGCGATAGATTTTCCACAAGTCCTTGAGAAATGATGGTTTTTTCACGTTCAGAGGTTGTAACTTCGCCCCGGCGCTGTACAATGGCGCGGCTCGTCAGCTGACGAGCCGTCGTGGTGGCCCCATCGGTCCCCCCGCATTGATTACCCGTTAACCTGGTCAGGCCCGGAAGGGAGCAGCCATAGCGGGAACATCGAGTGCCGGGGTGTGGCTGGTGGGGCCGCCTCCATTCTGGGCGCAGGGATTTTCCGGCGTACCTGTCAGGCGTCGCCCATCAGACGCGTTTCTTTACACCCTCGCACCGTTTTCCGCCTGCACGATCCCGCGCAGCGCCTTATCATGCATCCCATCGTGTTGGCCCATTCGGCCAGGAGATAGCGACCGTGGAACATGTCGACGACCTCACCCGCCAGAAGATCCGCGAGTGGCAGCTGCGCCGCCTGGAAATCAAGGACCAGATGGCCGCCAATCCCGAGCGCGTGCTGGAGTTGTCGCAGGTGCTCGACCAGATGGAGGAAGAACATGAGCGCATCCTCGATGCAGCGGTCGTGCCGGTGGCAGTGACGGCTGACGCGGCGGCCTTCGAGCTGCAGGTGCAGGTGTCGGCGCACTCGGTGCGTGACTTGCGCAAGCTGCTGGAACTGGCCCTGCATGAGCTCGATGGCGTACTCGACGCAGCGCAGGCGGGTGTCAGCTATCCCGGCGACATGGCCGGGTCGTTGGGGGCCTACCGCTTTGAGCTGGTGGTGGGGCGGGCCGCTGAATCCGACAAACCTTGAGTGATCCCCGGACCCGTACCGACATGCAGCCCGAGCACTTCGACTTTTCCCATCCGGTGTACCTGCCGGTCAGCGCAGAGGTGTGCCAGGCCTTGCTGCAGGCCGAGGGCACGCCTGCGCTCGACGCACTGGGCGAGCCGGAGCTGGCGGCCGTGCTGGTGATCCAGAACCTGGCCCAGGCACAGGGCCAGGTCGATGCGCGGGCGGCGGAAAAGGTGCTGGGCAAGCTGTTGGCGTGGGCGGTCGATGGCAGGCACTCGCCTGGCGTGGACTTGCTGTCCGAGGCCCGTCGGCTGTTCGATGCGCGCAAGCTCTATTTCGGCCTCGAGGTGATCAAGGGCTCCAAGCTGCGCCTGCTCGATGCCGAACAGGTGCAGGCGCGGGAGTACCTGCTGGCGGACGGCAAGTGGGATTTCGACTACCGCATTCGCCTGCATCGCAGTGACAACCCGTTCAGCCAGCGGGTGACCACCGGCTTCGACAGCGAGCGCTGGCTGACCGTCGAGCAGGACAAGCTGCTCAAGGTCATCCAGGCCAACCTCGACGAGGATATCCATGTGCAGGGCTATGCCGGGATCGGCAAGAGCTACCTGCTCGGCGCGCTGATGGAATGCCTGCCCCGTGGCCGGGTGCTGGCCCTGGCGCGCACGCCGGCCAAGCTCGGTACCCTGCGTCGACGCATGGGTCTGGATGCCCAGGCCAAGGTCGGCATGACCTTCGGCCAGTTCGCCCGGGCCCTGCTCAAGGATACCCGGCCGGTTCCCGCCCGGACGGCGCAGCGCGGTCCTGGCAAGCGCCGGCTGGCCGAAGAGCTTGGGATCGTCGGGCTGCGCCACTACGACGCCGAGCACGCCCTGGATATCTGCCTGGAAGTGCTGCGCAACTATTGCGAGTCGCGGGACTACAGCCTGTCCAACCGCCACCTGCCGCATTTTCGCCAGGCGCTGTCCGGCCTCGATGCCCAGGTGCTGCTCGAGTATGCCAGCCGCCTGTGGCGTTACCTGGAGGCGCAGCCGACCTGGGGCGCGCAGACCGGGTTCGAGGCGTTGCTGCTGCTCAAGCGTGCCAGCCTGGGCGGTTGCAGCGTGCCCGGGCGTTTCAGCCACGTGATCATTGACGAGAGCCAGGATGTGCCGGCCTCGCTGTTGCAGGTCATCGAGCGTGGCCGCCAGGTGCTGATCACCCTGGGCGACGAATACCAGAAGGCCACCGGCGAGGTGGTCAGGCGCGAGCGTCAGGTACGGCAGAAGGACATGGCCTTCGCTGTGCGCTCCGGGCCCAAGGTGGAGCGCCTGATCAACCCGTTGATCGGTGTGCACTCGAAGAAGTCCAAGGTCGCGTTCGAGGCGGCGCGGCATGTCGATGTCGGCATTGAGCACTTCCCCGAAGGGTTTGTCCCGCCCGAGGGCTGCGTGGTGCTGACCGCCTCGCGCTGGGACACGATGCGCTGGGCGATGGAGATGGCCGGGTCCAACTGCCTGCTGAACTTCCCCGACTGGCCGGACATGCGGAGGTTCATGGTTACCGCGATTGGCCTGTTCAGGGCGGCGTTCTATGCGCCGGGGCAGGACGCCGAAGGGCCGCATGGGTACTTCGCGCACCTGCTCGACTGGCAGCAGGTGCGCGAGTCCGAGCGCTTCGATGCTGCGTTCCAGTGGGTCGAGGCGCGGCTGGAGGCGGGTTTCAAACTTGCTGACCTGACCGGGCTGGACGCGCGCGTCGCCGCGCAGCCCGCCAGCCTCACGCTGTTGATGGCCGAGGAAGCCGGTGGCCTGGAGTTCGACCAGGTGCTGTTGACGCCGGAACTGATGACCACCCAGCGCTTCAAGGACGCCTACGCCTTCGATGCGCGGATCTGCGCGGTATACATCGCCCTGTCGCGGGCGCGTCGGCAGCTGTACCTGCCCTATGACGTGGAAGAGTGGATCAACTACCACAAGGGCCAGCCGTTCCGCGAGTTGCACGGCTACTGAGCCCGCTGTCGTGCGCTGGCCTGGCGGGCCTTATCGCGGGGCAGGGCGACTCCCACGCTTGCCCTTGCTGGCTGACACCTGCATCAATCGCTGGAAGGTCGGGCATTGCAGGTGGTTCTCCTCGGGGCACACTGCCGCATGCCGCAACCCTTTGCTCATTGCCTGCAGGCGCTTGATTCTCTGCTCGATCTCATCGGCCTTGGCCAGCAGCAGCGTTCGGTCGACCCGTTGCTCGTCCAGCATCGCCGCCACTTCGTCCAGCGAAAAGCCCGCCGCCTGGCCCAGGGCGATCAGGGCCAGGCGTTCTGGCGTATCCGCCGGAAATTGCCGGCGCTGGCCATGGCCGGCGAGTGATGTGAGCAGGCCCTTGTTCGCGTAGTAACGCAATGTCGACGCCGGCACTCCGGTGCGCCTGGCGACATCGGCAATGTCCATCGCGACTCCCTTGACTTGAAGTTGACTTCAACTTGCATGCTGCTCGGCATCGACCTTTCCGTCAATCTGCCAAGGGCTTTCGTCATGAGCGTGTCTTCTCTCGCGTTTTCCATTTTGCTTATCGGCATCGGTGCCACCCTGGTCATGGACCTGTGGACCCTGCTGCTCAGGCGCCTGGGCGTCACCACCCTGAACTACGCGATGGTCGGGCGCTGGGCGGGCCATCTGTTCGCGGGGCGCTGGCGGCATGTGGCGATCGGCAAGGCTGCGCCGGTCAGGGGGGAGCTGGCGTGGGGCTGGTTGCTCCATTACGCCACGGGGCTGGTGTTTGCGGCGCTGCTGGTGGCTATTGCCGGGGAGGGGTGGTTGCAGGGGCCGGTCCTGTGGCCCGCGTTGCTGTTCGGGGTGGTCTCGGTGCTGGTGCCGCTGGTGGTGGTGCAGCCGGCATTGGGTGCAGGGTACTTCGCTGCGAATACGCCATCGCCCTTGAAGAGCTGTCTGCGCAGCCTGGTGACGCATTGCGTGTTCGGGATCGGCCTCTACCTGGCGGCGCTGGGTGTCGTGGCCGCAGGTATTTGAGGCCCTTCGTCATCGGCGAACTGGCGGGTCTGGCGATCATCGGTATACCGCTCGACAATTCGCTGCATCTCTCCGGACTGCTTGATTCGCACCAGCGCCCTGAGCACACCTTGGGTCGGTAGTTGGGGATCGTTGCGCACCATGCAGCCCAGCGCTTGCTCTTCCAGCACGGCCAAGGCCTGCAGGCGTTGCCCCGGCGGCAGGGAGCGGTTGTACCACTGCAATGACAGCTGGTTGCTGATCGCGTGGCGAAAGCGTCCGGCCTGGAGCTTCTGCAGGGCCAGCAGCTGGTTGCGGCTGTCCTCGCGCTGCAGGCGGCCCTGGCTGAACAGGGGTTCCAGGGTGGGGTAGGTGTAGCCGAGCACGGTGCCGATGGCCTGGGGCGGCAGTGCTTCCGGGCGGGTGGGGCCGCTGTCGCCGGGGCGGCCGATCAGCAGGTCGCGCTGTTCGATGATAGGGATGCTCCACAGGTAGTCGCCCGGCCGGTCGGTCAGCCACTGGGTGGAGACATAGCAGCGCACATCGATTTCACCGGCCTGCATCGCCTCCTGCAGGCGCAGGCGGGCCATCACGTGGTATTGCGGGCGGGCGTCGGTCTCCCGGGCAATGGCCTGCATCAGCTCGAAAAGGATGCCTTCCACCGGTTGCTGGTCCTCGGTGCGCATCAACGGCATGCTCCAACTTTCGGCGACGGAAAAGCGCAGCACTGGCGGTTGCGCCAGGCCGTGGGTGGTCCACAGCAACAGGATGGCCAGGACTCGCCGCACGCCTCATCCTCCCTGATCCGCCGCCGGTGTGCCCGTTACTGAGCTTAGACGAGATCGGCAGGGTGCAATTTCGGCCCCGCTCCGCTAGCATTAGCGCTCTTTCCGCCCGCTCCGGTCACGATGGTTTTTTGATGAGTTATCAGGTTCTTGCACGTAAATGGCGTCCGCGCTCGTTCCGCGAAATGGTCGGCCAGACCCATGTGCTCAAGGCTTTGATCAACGCCCTGGACAACCAGCGCCTGCACCACGCCTACCTGTTCACCGGTACCCGGGGCGTGGGCAAGACCACCATCGCGCGGATCATCGCCAAGTGCCTGAACTGCGAGACCGGCATCACCTCTACCCCGTGCGGCACCTGTTCGGTGTGCCGGGAGATCGACGAAGGCCGTTTCGTCGACCTGATCGAGATCGACGCCGCCAGCCGCACCAAGGTCGAGGACACCCGCGAGCTGCTCGACAACGTGCAGTACGCGCCGAGCCGCGGGCGCTTCAAGGTCTACCTGATCGACGAAGTGCACATGCTCTCCACCCACTCGTTCAACGCCTTGTTGAAGACGTTGGAAGAGCCGCCGCCCTACGTCAAGTTCATCCTTGCCACCACCGACCCGCAGAAGCTGCCGGCGACCATCCTGTCGCGCTGCCTGCAGTTCTCGCTGAAGAACATGAGCCCGGAGCGGGTGGTCGAGCACCTGACCCATGTGCTGGGCGCCGAGAACGTGCCGTTCGAGGAAGACGCCCTGTGGCTGCTCGGTCGCGCCGCCGATGGCTCGATGCGCGACGCCATGAGCCTGACCGACCAGGCCATCGCCTTTGGCGAGGGCAAGGTGCTGGCCGCCGATGTGCGGGCGATGCTCGGCACGCTCGACCATGGCCAGGTGTACGGTGTGCTGCAGGCCTTGCTCGAAGGTGATGCCCGGGCGCTGCTGGAGGCGGTGCGCGACCTGGCCGAGCAAGGGCCGGACTGGAACGGCGTGCTGTCGGAAATGCTCAATGTGCTGCACCGGGTGGCCATCGCCCAGGCGCTGCCCGAGGCGGTCGACAACGGCCAGGGCGACCGTGAGCGCGTGCTGGCGCTAGCCCAGGCCCTGCCGGCCGAGGATGTGCAGTTCTATTATCAGATGGGCCTGATCGGTCGTCGCGACCTGCCGTTGGCGCCGGACCCGCGTGGCGGCTTCGAAATGGTCCTGTTGCGCATGCTGGCGTTCCGTCCGGCTGACACCGATGATGCGCCGAAGCCGGTACTAAAGTCGGTGGGGATCAGCCAGGCCACAGCTGATCCGGCCCAACCGGTGGCAGCGGCGGCTGTTGCCGTGGCGCCGCCCGTTGCCGCCAGCCCTGTCGCTGAAGCGGTCGCGCCGGTGCCCGTGGCTGAGCCACCCGTACAGCCCGAGCCGCCAGTCGTCGAAGTGCCGGTCGTTGCCGAGGTTGTCGAGGCAGCGCAATCGGAGCCAGAGCCCGAGCCTGAGCCGCAGCCCGTCGAGGAGGTCATCGACCTGCCGTGGGAGGAGCCCGTTGCCGCGCCAGCGCCGGTTGCCCCCGAGCAGCCGCCCGAGCCTGCACCTGCGGTCGAAGCCGCCAACCCGCAGCCAGACTACGACGAGCCGCCGTTCGATCCGTCGGCCTATAGCCCGGCGGGCATGGAGCGCGACGACGAGCCGCCGGCGGACGAGGACTACTACGCGCCCGACAGCGACCCGGCCGGCTTCAGCTATCTGGATGAGTTAGCCGAGCACGTGCAGGAAGAGGCGCCCGCCCAGGCGCCAGAGCCACTGCCGGCGGCCATGCCCGCGACCGGTCTGGCCCTGCAATGGCTGGAATTATTCCCACAGTTGCCTGTCTCCGGTATGACAGGCAACATCGCCGCAAACTGTACGCTGATCGCCGCCGATGGCGATGACTGGCTGTTGCACCTGGACCCGGGGCAGGGCGCGTTGTTCAACTCGACGCAGCAGCGCCGGCTGAACGACGCGCTCAACCAGCAGCTGGGTCGCGAGATCCGCCTGAAGATCGAGCTGATCCGCCCCGAGCAGGAAACCCCGGCCCAGGCCGCCTCGCGTAAGCGGGCCGAGCGCCAGCATGACGCCGTGGTGTCGATCGAGCAGGATCCGCTCATCCAGCAGATGATCCGGCAGTTCGGCGCGACGGTCAGGCAGGATACTATTGAGCCTGTAGACGCCCTGGCCAGCCAGGGCCAATGAACGGATAACCATGTGGCCCGCCTGTGCGGGGCCGCATCACATGACCCAATCGAGGTATACCCCCATGATGAAAGGTGGCATGGCCGGCCTGATGAAGCAGGCCCAGCAGATGCAGGAAAAGATGCAGAAGATGCAGGAAGAGCTGGCCAACGCGGAAGTCACCGGCCAGTCCGGCGGCGGCCTGGTCAGCGTGGTGATGACCGGTCGCCATGACGTCAAGCGCGTCAGCATCGACCAGAGCCTGATGTCGACCGACGCCGACGACAAGGAAGTGCTCGAGGACCTGATCGCCGCCGCGCTGAACGACGCCGTGCGCAAGATCGAGCAGAACAGCCAGGACAAGATGGGCAGCATGACCGCCGGCATGCAGCTGCCGCCTGGTTTCAAGATGCCGTTCTGATCCGGCTCACGCTGCACAATGGGGAGCAACGGCCAAGCGGTCGTTGCTCCCTTCTTCGTTCTGTTTACCGACTGACAGGCCTGCCTAGATGAGCTTCAGCCCCCTGATCCGCCAACTGATCGACGCCCTGCGCATCCTGCCCGGCGTCGGTCAGAAAACCGCCCAACGCATGGCCCTGCAGTTGCTTGAGCGCGACCGCAGCGGCGGCACGCGCCTGGCCCAGGCCCTGAGCCAGGCCATGGAAGGCGTCGGCCACTGCCGCCAGTGCCGGACCCTGACCGAGCAGGAGCTGTGTCCGCAGTGCGCCGACCCGCGCCGCGACGACAGCCAGCTGTGCGTGGTGGAGGGGCCGATGGATGTGTACGCGGTGGAGCAGACCGGCTATCGCGGCCGCTACTTCGTGCTCAAGGGGCACTTGTCGCCGCTCGATGGCCTGGGGCCTGAGGCTATCGGTATTCCGCAGCTGATGGCGCGGATCGAGGAGCAGGGCACCTTCAGCGAGGTGATCCTGGCCACCAACCCCACGGTGGAGGGGGAGGCGACTGCCCACTACATCGCCCAGCTGCTGGCCGAGAAGGGCCTGGCCGCCACGCGCATCGCCCATGGCGTGCCGTTGGGCGGGGAGCTGGAGCTGGTGGATGGCGGGACGCTGGCCCATGCTTTCGCGGGGCGCAGGCCGATTTCGCTGTAGGTCCATGTAAAGCATCGCGGGGCAAGCCCGCTCCCACGCAGGTTGCCTGCGTGGGAGCGGGCTTGCCCCGCGATCATTCTGGACGCGAACTCAGTACTCGCTCAGGGAAAACTCGGTCAGGCAGAAGGTCGGCACCCCGGCCGCCTGCAGGCGGCGCGAACCTTCCAGCTCCGGCAGGTCGATGATCGCCGCCGCCTCGAACACCTGGGCGCCGGTGCGGCGCACAAGGTTGGCCGCGGCCAGCAGGGTGCCGCCGGTGGCGATCAGGTCATCGAAGATCAAGACCGAGTCGCCGTCACAGAGGCTGTCGGCGTGCACTTCCAGGAAGGCTTCGCCGTACTCGGTCTGGTAACCCTCGCTCAACACGTCGGCCGGCAGCTTGCCCTGCTTGCGGAACAGGATCAGCGGCTTGTTTAGCTGGTGGGCGATGATCGAGCCGATCAGGAAGCCCCGCGCGTCCATGGCGCCGATATGGCTGAACTCGGCCTCGACATAGCGCTCGATGAACTGGTCGGCGACATAGCGCAGCCCGCGCGGCGACTGGAACAGCGGGGTGATGTCGCGGAAGATCACGCCCGGCTTGGGGAAGTCCACTACCGGGCGGATCAGGGCTTTGAGGTCGAAGGTGTCGCTGTGCATGGGCGGGTATCCTGGAAAAACTCGGCGCCAGTATACCCTGTTCACAAGGCGATCAGACTTCGAGCGCACCACCGGCCAGCGCGCACAGCTGGATCGGGTCGAGGATGTGCACTTCCTTGCCCTCGGCCTTGAGCAGGCCATTCTGCTGGAAGCGGGTGAATACCCGCGACACGGTTTCCACCGCCAGGCCCAGGTAGTTGCCGATCTCGTTGCGCGACATGCTCAGACGGAACTGGTTGGCCGAGTAACCGCGAGCGCGGAAGCGCGCCGACAGGTTGACCAGGAAGGTGGCGATGCGCTCGTCGGCGGTCTTCTTCGACAGCAGCAGCATCATCTGCTGGTCGTCGCGGATCTCGCGGCTCATCACCCGCATCAGCTGGCGGCGCAGCTGCGGCAGCTGCACCGACAGTTCGTCGAGGCGTTCGAAGGGGATCTCGCACACCGAGGTGGTTTCCTGGGCCTGGGCCGACACCGGGTAGGCCTCGGTGTCCATGCCCGACAGGCCGACCAGCTCGCTGGGCAGGTGGAAGCCGGTGATCTGCTCTTCGCCGGCATCGCTGAGGCTGAAGGTTTTCAGGGCGCCAGAGCGGACCGCATAGACCGAGCCGAAATTGTCACCCTGGCGGAACAGGAACTCGCCTTTCTTCAACGGGCGGCCGCGTTTGACGATTTCATCCAGTGCATCCATGTCCTCCAGGTTCAGGGACAGGGGCAGGCACAGGGGGGCCAGGCTGCAATCCTTGCAGTGGGCCTGGTTGTGTGGGCGCAGTTTTACTGGCTCGGACATTTCTTTCGATCCTTGTGGGAAAGCACACATAAGCCGTAAGGATAACCTGCGGCATGGGCTGTAGGCCAGTGTGCGCATTTTTGGTGCACGCTAGCGGCGGTGCGGAAGGGGTGTTCCGCCACCGTTCAACTGTCCATAGTGTGCCTCGAAAGGCGGGCTGTCCATGCGGTGAAACGCCTCAATCGCCTCAGATCACCCGGGAGAAACGCTGGCGATTCTGCTGCGCGAGGTAGGCGTCGAATACCATGCACACCGAGCGCGCCAGCAGGCGGCCGGCCGGCAGGATACGGATGCCTTTGCTGTCCAGGCTGATCAGGCCGTCGCGCTGCATGGCTTGCAGCTGTGGCCACAGCTCCTTGAAGTAGCCACGAAAATCGATGGTGAAGGCTTGCTCGAACGCCTCGAAATCCAGTTCGAAGTGGCAGATCAGTTGCTGGATCACCGCCCGGCGCAGGCGGTCGTCCTGGTTGCACAAAAGGCCACGCTGGGTCGCCAGTTGGGCGGTGGAGAGGGTGTCCTGGTAGGTGGTGAGGTCGCTGCTGTTCTGGCAGTACAGGTCGCCGATCTGGCTGATCGCCGACACGCCCAGGCCGATCAGGTCGCAGTGGCCATGGGTGGTGTAGCCCTGGAAGTTGCGCTGCAGGGTGCCTTCTTCCTGGGCGATGGCCAGCTCGTCGTCGGGCAGGGCGAAGTGGTCCATGCCAATGTAGCGATAGCCCGCTGCGGTCAGCTGGTCGATGGTGGCGTGGAGCATTTCCAGCTTGGCCGCCGGCGCCGGCAGGTCGGCGCTGTCGATGCGCCGCTGGGGCATGAAGCGCTCGGGCAGGTGTGCGTAGTTGAATACCGACAGACGGTCGGGCTGCAGGCGGATCACCTCCTCGACAGTGCGGGCGAAACCTTCCGGGGTCTGCTTGGGCAGGCCGTAGATCAGGTCGAGGTTGATCGAACGGAACTGCAGGGTGCGCGCCGCCTCGATCAGGGTGCGAGTCTGCTCCAGGCTCTGCAGGCGGTTGACCGCGCGCTGCACGGCCGGATCGAGGTCCTGCACGCCGAGGCTGACGCGGTTGAAGCCCAGCTCACGGAGCAGGCCCATGGTCGACCAGTCGGCCTCGCGCGGGTCGATCTCGATGCCGTAGTCGCCGGAGTCGTCGTCCAGCAGGTGGAAGTGCTGGCGCAGGGTGGCCATCAGCTGGCGCAGTTCCACATGGCTGAGGAAGGTCGGCGTGCCGCCGCCGAAGTGCAGCTGCTCGACCACCTGTTTCGGGTCGAGGTGGCAGGCGATCAGCTGGATCTCCTGCTCCAGGCGCTGCAGGTAGGGCGCGGCGCGGCCACGGTCCTTGGTGATGACCTTGTTGCAGGCGCAGTAGTAGCAGATGTTGGCGCAGAACGGCACGTGCACGTACAGCGACAGCGGGCGCGTGGCGCGGCGGCTTTCGCGCAGGGCGTGAAGCAGGTCGAACGAGCCCACTTCGCCGTGCAGTTGCACGGCGGTCGGATAGGAGGTGTAGCGTGGCCCGGCCAGATCGTAGCGACGAATCAGGTCGGCGTCCCAGCGTAGGTCGTCGAGCATGTGGGTGGTCCCCGGATAGAGCTGCAGTGTCCGGAGTCTAGGGGCGGATGTAAGAAGTCGTGTTGATTTGTATCAAGGTGAGTTGGCGACCGTCGCGGGGCTGGCGTGGAGCGGGCTTGTCCCGCGATCAGTGTCCCATCAACCAGTGTTGATGCGGCCCTGGCAATGTCCACAGACCAAACAGGATCACGAGCAATCCGCCAGCCACGCGCACACTGCGCTTGCGCAACAGGGCGCCGACGCGCTCCGCCGCGAGCCCCGTGGCCAGCAGCACCGGCCAGGTGCCGACGCCAAACGCCAGCATCAGCGCCGCGCTGTGCAGCGCATCGCCCTGGCTCGCCGCCCACAGCAGTGTGCTGTACACCAGCCCGCACGGCAGCCAGCCCCACAGGGCGCCCAGCAGCAGGGCGCGAGGCAGGCTGGACACCGGCAACAGGCGGGTGGCAACGGGTTGTACATGGCGCCACAGGCCGCGGCCAAGCGCTTCGATACGGGTCAGGCCGCTCCACCAGCCGGCCAGGTACATGCCCATGGAGATCAGCAGCAGCGCCGCGATGACGCGCAAGCCGATGGCCAATGGGCTGCTGGCCAGCGCCACGCCGGCAAGACCCAGCAGCAGGCCGGCGGCGGCATAGCTGAGGATGCGCCCGAGGTTGTAGGCCAGCAGCAGGCGCAGGCGTCGACCGCGCTGCTCGGGTGGGATGGCCAGGGTCAGGGCGCCCATCAGGCCGCCGCACATGCCCAGGCAGTGGCCGCCGCCGAGCAGGCCCAGGACCAGCGCCGAGCCCAGGAGCGGAATCAGTTCAGGCACGTGGCGCGGGGTCCTTGTCGTCGGGCTGTTCGTCCCCGGGCTTCACGGCAGCCTGGTGGCGCGGGTCCTGGTCATCGAACAGGATGCTGTGGGCCGGGCCTTCGAGGTCGTCGTACTGGCCGCTGTCCACCGCCCAGAAGAAGATGTACACGGCGACGCCGACCAACAGCAGGGCGGCGGGGATCATCACGTAGAGGGCGGGCATAGCGGTTTCCTTTCGAGCGACGCCGGCTCGCGCGCGGCCGGCGCCGCATCGGCGGGCAGCCGGGTCAGGCGCAGGGCGTTGAGCACCACGATCAGCGAACTGACCGACATGCCGATCGCCGCCCACACCGGGGTGATCCAGCCGAGCGCGGCGAACGGCAGCATGAGGCCATTGTACAGCGTCGCCCAGAGCAGGTTCTCGACAATGTTGCGGCGGGTCCGGCGGGCCAGGTCGAAGGCCTGCACCAGCGCCTGCAGGCGGTTGGACAGCAGCACCGCGTCGGCGCTGGTCTTGGCAAGGTCGGTGGCGCTGCCCATGGCGATGCTGATGTCGGCGGCGGCCAGCACCGGCACGTCGTTGACGCCGTCGCCGAGCATCAGCACCTTGCGGCCCTCGCCTTGCAGGGCCTTGAGGCGGGCGAGCTTGTCATCCGGGCGCAGGCCGCCGACGGCCTGGTCGATGCCCAGTTGCGCGGCCACTTCGGCGACCATCGGCGAGCTGTCGCCGGACAGCAGCAGCGTTTGCCAGCCCCTGGCCTTGCAGGCGGTCACCAGGTCCTGGGCGTCGTCGCGCAGGCGGTCGTCCAGCCCGAACCAGGCCAGCGGGCCTTGGCGGTCACCCAGCAGCAGCCATTGCCCGCGTGGCTCCGGCACGGCGGGCACTTCGGCGCCGCTGAGGGCGCAGACGAAGGCGGCCTGGCCGATGCGTAGGCGCTGGCCGGCCAACTCGCCTTCCAGGCCCAGCCCCGGCATGCTGCTGACGCTTTCGGCGGCCTGGGCGGTGCGGCCGAAAGCGCGGGCGATGGGATGCTCGGAGCGGTTTTCCAGGGCGGCGGCCAGCGCCAGGCATTGGTCGCCGTCCAGCCGGCCCAGCGGGCGCACGCTGCGCAGGGCCAGGCGGCCTTCGGTGAGGGTGCCGGTCTTGTCGAAGATCACCGTGTCGATCTGGTTCATCCCCTCCAGCACATGACCGCGGGTGATCAGCAGGCCGAGCTTGTGCAGGCTGCCGGTGGCCGCGGTGAGGGCGGTCGGCGTGGCCAGCGACAGGGCGCAGGGGCAGGTGGCGACCAGCATGGCCAGGACGATCCAGAACGCCCGGGGCGCATCCAGTTGCCACCAGACCACGCCGATCACGGCGGCGGCCACCAGGGTGAACAGCAGGAACCACTGCGAGGCGCGGTCGGCGATTTCCGCCAGGCGCGGTTTTTCCGACTGGGCGCGCTCCAGCAGGCGGACGATGGCCGACAGCCGCGAGTCCTGGCCCAGGGCCTGGACTTCGACGGTGAGGGTGCTCTCGACGTTGAGGGTGCCGCCGGTCACCCGGTCGCCGACACGGCGTGCCAGGGGCAGGTACTCGCCGGTCAACAGCGATTCGTCGACGCTGGAGCGGCCGTCGAGGATCAGCCCGTCGGCCGGGATCACCGCGCCGGGCAGCACCTGCACCCGGTCGCCGCACTGCAGTTCGCCAAGCAGGATGCGCTCGCCCTGGCCGTTGGCGTCCAGGCGCAGGCACGAGGCCGGCAACAGGTTGACCAGCTGCGCGGTGGCCGCTGCGGTGCGCTCGCGGGCGCGGCGTTCGAGGTAGCGGCCGGTGAGCAGGAACAGGGCGAACATGCCGACGGTGTCGAAGTACAGCTCGCCACTGCCGGTGATCGCCGTCCAGATCCCGGCGCAGTAGGCCAGGGCGATGGCCAGCGACACCGAGACGTCCATGGTCAGGTGGCGGGTGCGCAGGTCGCGAGCCGCGCCCTTGAAGAACGGCGCGCAGCTGTAGAACACGATGGGGGTGGTGAGGAACAGCGCGACCCAGCGCAGGATGGTGTGCAGCTCGGGCGACAGGTCGATGTTGAATTCCGGCCAGGTGGCCATGGTCGCCATCATCGCCTGGAACCACAGCAGCCCGGCCACGCCCAGGCGGCGCAGGGCGCTGCGGTTTTCCCGGGCCAGCTGTTCGGCAGCCTGGTCGGGCTGGTAGGGGTGGGCGGCGTAGCCGATCTGGCGCAGCTCGGCCAGCAGTCTGGACAGTGGCAGTTGCTGGTCGTCCCAACTGACCAGCAGGCGGTGGTTGGACAGGTTCAAGCGGGCGTCGTCGACGCCGGGCAGGTTGCGCAGGTGCTTCTCGATCAGCCAGCCGCAGGCGGCGCAGCTGATGCCCTCGACCATCAGGATGGTTTCGGCCAGTTCGCCGGCATGGCGCACGAAGGACTGCTGCACGTCGCTGCGGTCGTACAGCGCCAGTTCATCCTGGAGCTGGCGGGGCAGGGCCTCGGGGTTGGCGCTGGTGTCGCTGCGGTGCTGGTAGTAGTGCTCCAGGCCACCGGCGACGATGGACTCGGCCACTGCCTGGCAACCGGGGCAGCAGAACTGTCGCGGCTCGCCGAGGACCACGGCGGTGAAGCGGCTGCCGGCGGGGACGGGCAGGGCGCAGTGGTAGCAGGGGGTGGGTTGGGTCA
This sequence comes from Pseudomonas sp. BW16M2, assembly GCF_014268865.1. Classification (NCBI taxonomy): domain Bacteria; kingdom Pseudomonadati; phylum Pseudomonadota; class Gammaproteobacteria; order Pseudomonadales; family Pseudomonadaceae; genus Pseudomonas; species Pseudomonas sp. BW16M2. The sequence continues at coordinate 61,041 of NZ_JABWRI010000034.1, forward strand.
TCTTGGTGCAGTCTTGTATTTTGAGATTGTCGGGGCTGCTTTGCAGCCCTTTCGCGACACAAGGCCGCTCCCACAGGGAATCGCATGCCCCTGTGGGAGCGGCCTTGTGTCGCGAAAGGGGCGCAAGGCGCCCCCAGCGGTGCGGCGATTCATTGCTGGTGCTCGGCACCTTGCAACGCCTCGTCCCCCAGCTGCAAGGTCACCCCATGCTCGACCTTCTCCTCCTCGAACAGTCGCCACACATGCTCATCCTGGCTGCCCAGCAGCTCGACGAAGCGCCGCCCCTGGACCTTGTCGTCGAGCTGGCCGACATAGCGGCCTTGCTCGGTACGGGTCAGCGGCACCTTGCGGTCCTTGTCCGGCTGGGTCGGCGAGATCAGGTTCAGTTCCAGCGTCTGCGGGTCGCTGTTGCCGGTCAGGCGCACCTCCACCTCGCCGGTCAGCTCGTCCAGGTGCACGCTGGCCTTGAGGTTGAGGGTCTGGGCCAGCAGTTCGCGGTCCAGCGAGCGGTTGATGCCCTTGCCGGCCTCGTAGTAGTTGTCGTTGACCAGGTTGTCCGGGTTGCGCACGGCGATGCTGACCATGGTCAGGCTCAGGCACACCGAGGTGGCCAGGATACCGATGATGATCCAGGGCCAGAGGTGCTTGTACCAGGGGCTGGCGGCGGTGGCGGCAGGCATTGTTCGTCTTCTCTCTCAGCGGATCTGTGGGCCGATGAAACGGCTCTTGGCTTCAACCTGGCTGGCGCTGTCGTCGGCGTCCTTGAGGATGAAGGTGACTTCGTTGGTGGTCGAGGGCAGCTGTTCCGGGGCAACCGACAACTGCACCGGCAGGTTGATGATGTCGCCAGCGGCCACGCGGATCTCGCGCTGGCCTTCGAGCTTGAGGTCGGGCAGGCCGGCGGCATCGAGCACGTAGACATGGTCGCGCTGATCCTTGTTCATCACCTTCAGGCTGTAGACGTTCTCGATCCGGCCCTGGGCGTTCTCGCGGTACAGCACGCGGTCCTTGGCCACGTCGAAGCCGATCAGCGAGCGGGTGGCGAAGGCGGTGACCAGGGCGCCGATCATCACCAGCAGCACCAGGGCGTAGCTGATCAGACGCGGGCGCAGCATGTGGGTCTTCTGCCCGGACAGGTTGTGCTCGGTGGTGTAGCTGATCAGGCCCTTGGGGTAGTTCATCTTGTCCATGATGCTGTCGCAGGCATCGATGCAGGCGGCGCAGCCGATGCACTCGATCTGCAGGCCGTCACGGATGTCGATGCCGGTGGGGCAGACCTGCACGCACATGGTGCAGTCGATGCAGTCGCCCAGGCCCTTGGCCTTGTAGTCGATGTCCTTCTTGCGTGGGCCGCGGGTCTCGCCGCGGCGCGGATCGTAGGAGACGATCAGGGTGTCCTTGTCGAACATCACGCTCTGGAAGCGCGCATACGGGCACATGTAGATGCACACCTGTTCGCGCAGCCAGCCGGCGTTACCATAGGTGGCCAGGGTGAAGAAGCCGACCCAGAAGTAGGCCCAGCCATCGGCCTGGCCGGTAAAGAACTCGATGGCCAGTTCGCGGATCGGCGCGAAGTAGCCGACGAAGGTCATGCCGGTGACGAAGCCGATCAGCAGCCACAGGCTGTGCTTGGCCAGCTTGCGCAGGAACTTGTTGGCGCTCATGGGCGCCTTGTCCAGCTTCATGCGCTGGTTGCGGTCGCCTTCGGTGACTTTCTCGCACCACATGAACACCCAGGTCCACACGCTCTGCGGGCAGGTGTAGCCGCACCAGACCCGGCCGGCGTACACGGTGATGAAGAACAGGCCAAAGGCGGCGACGATCAGGATGCCCGAGAGCAGGATGAAGTCCTGGGGCCAGATGGTGGCACCGAAGATGTAGAACTTGCGCTCGGGCAGGTTCCACCAGACGGCCTGGTGGCCACCCCAGTTCAGCCAGACGGTACCGAAGTACAGCAGGAACAGTACAGCGCCACCGACCATCCGCAGCCTGCGGAAGATGCCGGTGAAGGCGCGGGTGTAGATTTTTTCGCGCGAGGCGTAGAGGTCGACGGAATCCTTCCCTTTGCTGGCAGGCGGGGTGACGTCATGTACCGGAATTTGCTTGCTCATCATCAAGTCCCACGGCAGTGGAGAAATGCCGCGGCCAGTGCGTGCCGGCCGCAGTCTCGCGCGTTCTGCTAGCGCTCTGCGGCCCATGATACGCCTGAGATGGCATGCCTGGGGCGCGCTGCGACACTTCGTCGCGTTGGGTTGTCGATGGGAATCGTGATATGGCAGCTGTCAATTGATCCAGGTCAGTCGTGGTTCGTTTTGGTCCCGCTGAAACAACTGTGGGAGCGGGCTGGCCCCGCGATGGTCGCGAAGCTGACGACGCCATCGCGGGGCCAGCCCGCTCCCACGGTTCAACCTGTCACTCGGTCTTTGGTGCCTGCTGCTCCTGATGCGACAGGCTGTAGACGTAGGCCGCCAGCAGGTGGACCTTGTCGTTGCCCTGCATCTGCGCCTGGGCTGGCATCTGACCCTGGCGGCCATAGCGGATGGTCTGCTGCAGCTGGGCGAAGCTCGAACCGTAGATGAACGCCTGCGGATGGGTCAGGTTCGGCGCGCCCATGGCCGGGGTGCCCTTGCCTTCAGGCCCGTGGCAGGCCACGCAGTTGGTGGCGAAGATCTGCTGGCCCTTGGCCGGGTCGGCCTTGGCGTCCTCGGGCAGCTTGCGCCCGTCCAGGTTGGTCAGCACAAAGGCCGCCACATCCGCCACGCCCTGCTCGCCGATCACCGTGGCCCAGCCCGGCATCACGCCGTGGCGACCGTTCATGATGGTGGTCTTGATGGTCTCCGGCTCACCGCCCCAGCGCCAGTCGTTGTCGGTCAGGTTGGGGAAGCCGTAGGCGCCGCGGGCGTCGGAGCCGTGGCACACCGAGCAGTTGGAGGCGAACAGGCGCGCGCCCATCTTCAGGGCCTGCGGATCCTTGGCCACATCCTCCAGCGGCATGGCGGCGAACTTGGCGAAGATCGGCCCGAAACGGGCGTCGGCCTTGGCCATTTCCTTTTCCCACTCGTGCACGCCAGTCCAGCCGGCCTGGCCGTTGGAGAACTCGGTCTTCTTGTCGTTGTCGACGTAGGCGTAGCCCGGCAGGATGCCTTTCCAGTTGCCCAGGCCCGGGTACAGCACCAGGTAGCCGAGGGCGAAGACCACGGTGCCGACGAACAGCCAGAACCACCATTTCGGCAGCGGGTTGTCGTACTCCTCGATGCCGTCGAAGGCGTGGCCGACGACTTCGTCGGTGATTTCCTCGCGCTGGCCCTTGCGGGTCGACAGCAGCAGCCAGGTCAAGGCGAAGATGGTGCCCAGGGTCAGGACGGTGACGTACAGACTCCAGAAGGTTGTCATTGTTGTTTGCTCCTAGAAGCTTTTGCTTGCTCGACGTGCCGGGTGGCGTCTGGATCGTCCGCGAACGGCAGTTGCGTCGCTTCGTCGAATTCCTGCTTGCGCCGCGGGCTGAACACCCACAGCGCCAGGCCCACGAAGGCCACCAGCACCACGACGGTGCCCAGGCCGCGAATCATCCCGATATCCATCAGCGTCACCGTTTGCTTTTGATGAGGGTGCCAAGGCCTTGCAGGTACGCGACGATGGCGTCCATCTCGGTCTTGCCCTTGACCGCGTCGCGGGCGCCGGCGATGTCTTCGTCGGTGTACGGCGTGCCCAGGGTGCGCAGCACTTCCATCTTCTTGGCGGTGTCCTTGCCGTCGAGCTTGTTTTCCACCAGCCACGGGTACGACGGCATCTTCGATTCCGGTACCACGTTGCGCGGGTTGTACAGGTGGGCGCGGTGCCAGTCGTCCGAGTAGCGGCCGCCGACCCGGGCCAGGTCCGGGCCGGTGCGCTTGGAGCCCCACAGGAACGGGTGGTCCCACACGCTTTCGCCGGCCACCGAGTAGTGGCCATAGCGTTCGGTCTCGGCGCGGAACGGCCGGATCATCTGCGAGTGGCAGCCCACGCAGCCTTCGCGGATGTAGATGTCGCGGCCTTCGAGCTCCAGCGCGGTACGCGGCTTCATGCCCTCGACCGGCTTGTTGGTGACGTCCTGGAAGAACAGCGGGACGATCTGCGTGAGGCCACCGACGCTGACGGCGATGACCATGAAGAAGGCCATCAGGCCGATATTCTTCTCGACTGCTTCATGCTTCATCAGTGGGCTCCCACGACGACGATCTTGGCGGCTTCCTCAGCCTGAACCGGGTTGGCGGCGCGCACGGTACGGAACACGTTGTAGGCCATCAGCAGCATGCCGGAGGCGAAGAACGCACCGCCCAGGGCGCGGACGATGAAGCCCGGGTGGCTGGCCTGCAGGGCTTCGACGAAGGAGTAGGTGAGGGTGCCGTCGTCGTTGATGGCGCGCCACATCAGGCCCTGGGTGATGCCGTTGACCCACATCGAGGCGATGTACAGCACGGTGCCGATGGTGGCCAGCCAGAAGTGCGCGTTGATCAGGCCGACGCTGTGCATCTGATCGCGGCCGTAGAGTTTCGGGATCATGTGGTAGACCGCGCCGATCGAGATCATCGCCACCCAGCCGAGGGCGCCGGCGTGGACGTGGCCGATGGTCCAGTCGGTGTAGTGCGACAGCGAGTTGACCGTCTTGATGGCCATCATCGGGCCTTCGAAGGTGGACATGCCGTAGAACGCCAGCGAGACGACCAGGAAGCGCAGGATCGGGTCGGTGCGCAACTTATGCCAGGCGCCCGAGAGGGTCATCATGCCGTTGATCATGCCGCCCCAGCTCGGTGCCAGGAGGATGATCGACATCACCATGCCCAGCGACTGCGCCCAGTCCGGCAGCGCGGTGTAGTGCAGGTGGTGCGGGCCTGCCCAGATGTACAGGGTGATCAGCGCCCAGAAGTGCACGATCGACAGGCGATAGGAGTAGATCGGGCGTTCGGCCTGCTTGGGCACGAAGTAGTACATCATCCCGAGGAAGCCGGTGGTGAGGAAGAAGCCCACGGCGTTGTGCCCGTACCACCACTGGATCATCGCGTCGGTGGCGCCAGCGTAGGCCGAGTAGGACTTGAACAGGCTCACCGGCAGGGAGATGTGGTTGACGATGTGCAGCATCGCGGTAACCACGATGAACGCGCCGTAGAACCAGTTGCCGACATAGATGTGCTTGGTCTTGCGCTTGACGATGGTGCCGAAGAACACCAGGGCGTAGGTGACCCAGACGATGGCCAGCAGGATCGCCAGCGGCCACTCGAGCTCGGCGTATTCCTTGGTGGTGGTGAAGCCCATCGGCAGGGTGATCAGCGCGCCGACGATCACCGCCTGCCAACCCCAGAAGGTGAAGGCGGCCATGCTGTCGGAGATCAGCCGGGTCTGGCAGGTGCGCTGCACCACGTAGTAGCTGGTGCCGAACAGGGCACAGCCACCGAAGGCGAAGATCACCAGGTTAGTGTGCAGTGGGCGCAGGCGGCCGAAGCTCGTCCATGGCAGGTCCAGGTTGAGCTGGGGCCATACCAGTTGCGAGGCGATGAAGACGCCGAGCCCCATGCCAAGGATCCCCCAGACCACCGTCATGATGGCGAACTGGCGGACGACCTTATAGTTATAAGCAGTCGGACTGATTGCAGTGCTCATTCTAAGGTTCCACGGTTTGGGTGTTCTTGTTGGTTGGTAAATCGGCGCCAGTATCGATAACCACCAGGGTTATGGCAACGCAAGGAAACCTGCGCCGACCCGTGTCCAGACCCTTTTCACCGCCGTCCCGCGGCTCTTGGGCTGGATGATTGTACACAAATAAATATTTGTAATGTGTACCGTTTTCCATGTTTTTCTGATCGTTCGGTCAAGCTTTTTAATCGGGGACGGGCACGCAAGGCGTCATCCCAAAGCCGCAGGCTCGTGAGCGTGGAGTCGATGCGTGATGTCAGGCTGTGCACCACGTCTGTTCCGGTCGCTGCGAGCGGAGCCACTGTGGCAACAAGCTTAGTTGTGTTCGGAGGGGGTGCAAGGCGGGGAGGGGCGAGGGAGGGAATCGTGGGGGGGGGGGGGGGGGGGG